>CAMFBT010000011.1 GCA_945948625.1 uncultured Mycoplasmatota bacterium
ATAAAAATATAGAAGTATTTTTTAATTTTTATATATTAAAATGTTTGATAAAAATTAATTATCTGGTAGTATTTTTTTATTATTTGTGATAAAATTATAAGGAGGTGTATTTTTATGAAAGCAAATAGAACAGTAACAAGAGAGAGTGCAATGGCTATTTTATATCAGATATTTTTATATAAGAAAAATAAAATAAATTATGATGTAGAAGAAGTAATAAATGAATATTTAGAAAGCATTGAAATTGAGGATAGGAAGAAGATTAATATAGACTTCTTAAAAGAATTAATTAATGGTGTTTTAGATAATATTAATGATATAGATAAAAATATAGAGAAGTATTTAGAAAATTGGGCTATTGATAGACTTGGTTTAACAGATCAAGCAATTATTAGAATATCAGTATATGAATTATTATACACTGATACTCCTAATCTAGTATGTATTAATGAAGCAATAGAATTATCTAAAAAATATTCAGATGAAAAAGTATCTAAGATGATTAATGGTGTTTTAGATAAAATATATCATGAGGTTCAAGAATAGTTATGGATGGTTATAGAATTATAGAATATAAAAAGTCTTATAATGAATTAATAAAAAATAAAACTATTACTCCACTTGGTAGATATAAAGATTCTTTTTATATAAATAAAAGAAAACTATTTTTTAAAGAAGAAAAAGATAAAATAAATTATGAATTACTAGGAGATTTAATTGCTAGTTATTTAGATATTAATCATACTAGTTATGTAGCTTGTATTATTAAAACTACTAGTAGGGAATTTAAAGGGCTTATATCTAAAGATTATCGTATAGATAATTATATGTTAGTAAAATTAGATAAAATATTAGGAAAAAAAGATATGACTTTAGATAATATTTTATATTCTTTAAATATTTATTTTAAACAATATAAAAATAAAAAAGAGATAATAACTAGGATATATAATGATATAATAGAGCATTATATGTTAGATTTATTACTTGGTAATATTGATAATGGAAGATATAATTATGAACTGATTGTTGGTGATGATAATGCTTATTTATCGCCATATTCTGATTTTGGAATGATATTTAATTATACTAGTACTAATTTAAAGGTTAATAGTAAATTAGATAATTCATTATATAATAATTTAGAAGAGTTACTTACTGATAAAGATTATTATAATAGATTTATAACTATGTATAATAAGCTTACTCCAGCTAAATTAGAAGAAATAGAAGAAAACTTAAAATTAGAAGATAATTTTAAAAATATTATATTTTTATCTTATACTAGACATTATTTATTAGTAGGAGATATTTTAAAAAGAATAAATAAAAAGAAGATAAAATAAAGAAAGGAGTAAATAAATGAATAATAATTATATAACTATAACTGAAGTAAATAGATATATAAAAGAAATATTAAATGATGATTTACTCCTTAAAAAAGTTTATTTAAAGGGAGAAATATCTAATTTTAAAGCTCATTCTAGAGGGCATTATTATTTTACATTAAAAGATGAAAATTCTAGAATATCTGCGGTTATGTTTTCTTTTAATAATAAAAATTTAAATTTTACTCCTTATGATGGAATGAAAGTTTTAGTAACTGGAAAAATAGATGTATATGAAGCATCAGGGGCTTATCAAATATATGTAGAAGATATGGCTCCAGATGGAATAGGTGCTTTATATGTTGCTTTTGAACAGTTAAAAAAGAAACTTCTTGCAGAAGGCTTATTTGATAAAGAAAAGAAGAAAAAAATAAGAAGAGTCCCTAATACTATAGGTATAATAACTTCTCCAACTGGTGCTGCGATTAAAGATATATTAACTACAATAAAAAGAAGATTTCCTGTATGTAATACAATACTTTTTCCAGCATTAGTGCAAGGAGAAGAAGCTGCTTTAGATATTGCTAAAAAAATTAAACTTGCTAACGAACTTAAAGATGTATATGGAATAGATACATTGATTGTAGGTCGTGGTGGTGGTTCTCTTGAAGATTTGTGGCCTTTTAATGAAGAAATAGTAGCAAGAGCTATATATGAATCTAATATTCCTGTTATTTCTGCTGTTGGTCATGAAATAGATGTAACTATATCTGATTATGTAGCAGATTTGAGGGCACCAACTCCTACAGCAGCAGCAGAACTTGCTGTTCCTGATATAAATACTATTATTACTTATTTAGATACTTCTAGAAGTAGAAGTTTTACTGCACTTAATAATATAATAAATAATAATTATCAGAGATTAGAAGGGATTAAGAATAGTTATATATTAACAAGACCAATTACTATGTATGAAATTAAAGAACAGAAACTTGATATATTGTTAGATAATTTGAATAGAAATATAAATAAGATACTTGAAAATAATAGAATAAAATTATATACATATAGTAATAGTTATATTTTAAATAATCCGGAAATGTTATATAAATATAGTGCTCAAAAATTAGAACATATTATATCAAAATTAGAAGTATTAAATCCTCTTAATACTTTAAATAGAGGTTATGCAATAATTAAAAGAGAAGATAAAGTTTTGTCTAGTATAAAAAATATAAACAAAGATGATATTATTAAGATATCTTTAAAAGATGGAGAATTATCTAGCAAAGTTATAAAGGTAGGTGAATAAGATGGCTAAGGAAAAAGAAGAACTAACATTTGAAGATAAAATAAAATTACTTGAAGAAATTGTAAAAGAATTAGAAAGTGGTGAAGTACCATTAGATGATGCTATAAATAAATATACAGAAGCTATGAAACTTGCTAAAGAATGTTCTGATAAATTAAATAAAGTATCTGAAAAGGTAAATAAAATTATGTTAGAAAATGGTAAATTAGAAGATTTTACTATAAGTGAATAATTTATTGATTTAGAGACTATAGGCTCTAAATCACCTCTTAAGACTTTATGGCTTAAGAGGATAATTAAAAGAGGAATATTTCCTCTTTTTAGTTTTCTGCTTCCTCTAACATTTTTGTTATTAATATTCCATATCCTTTAGTTGGATCATCTACTACTACATGTGTTACAGCTCCTATTATATATTCATCTTGTATTATAGGACTACCACTCATACCTTGAACTATTCCTCCGGTATATTTTAATAAATTATTATCTGATATTTCAAATAATATATTCTTTGAGGTATTTATATTAGTGTTTAATTTTAATATATTTATATTAAAACTTTCTATTTTATTACCATCTATTACTGTTAATATTTTAGCAGAACCAGTTTTTATTTCTTCTTCTTTTGCTACTTTATATAATTTTTTATCTGGTATTGTACTAGTATATTTTCCAAATATACCACTAGTAGTATTTTCATTTACAGTACCAAAGATATTATTACTATCATATTTAGCATTTTTTTCTCCTGGTTTTCCTATATCACTTCTGGTAATTCCTGTTACACTGGAACTATATATTTTACCATCTTTTATTTCTAATTTTTGCCCAGTATTTTTTTCAATTATTTCATGACCTAATGCTCCAAATAACTTAGTATTTGGATCTATAAAAGTAAGGGTACCAATACCTGTGATATTATCTTTTACATATAGTCCTGTTTTATAAATGTTATCTTCAGTCTTAGTTAATTTTAAAATTGTATTATTCTCTCTATTTCCTCTTAAATATGTTATATTTATTTTTTGTTTATTACTAATTTTTTCTATTGTACTTAGCATTTCTTCAATATTTGATACTTCTATATCATTTATTTTTATTATTTTATCTCCAGACTGAAGTGAAGCTTCTTTAGCGGGATTTTTACCTGATACTTCATATGTACCAACGATAATTACTCCTTTTGAATTTAGTTCTATACCAATATTATCTCCTCCTGCTATTATATAGTCTGAATATGCAAGAGTAATATTGGGTATAATAAGGAGTGTAAGTGAAAGCAGAAGTTTGTTTTTTATTTTTTTAAAAAACATATAATACATCTCCTTTAAATTTTTTTACAGACTACATTATTATTATTTGCTTTTATTTTGAAAGTATGAAAGATAAAAATTACCAGTTTTTAATTTTTTTAAAATACTATATTTATTGACTTTATATTGTTTTTGATGTAAAATAATTACCTATAAAGGAGTGAAATATAGTATGAATAAGGTTAGTTTGAATAATCAATTAAATAATGCTAGATATAATTATAATTATTTTTTTATGAAGATGATTATTAAATTATTGCAAATTAGTTTAAAACTATCTTTTGTTTTGTTATTTTCTAGTTTATTTAATTATACTATTATTAATATTATTGCCATTATTTCTTCTATTATTTCAATTATTAGTATATATGATGTTATTACTAATTATAAGCCATTAATTGATGATATTGGAAATACTCTAAATATTGAAAAATTATCTTTTGAAATTGATCTTAATGTTATTAGTAATAATTTATTTAAAGGATTTTTTTATTCATAAGAAAAATACTTGTATAAATAGTATTTTTTTTCATATGTTTTATTAGGTGATATTATGAATAGTACTACTATGGCATTTGTTCTTACTTTTATAGCAGGTTTTTCTACTATGCTTGGTACTATTTTTATTTTTATTAAAAGTAGAAATCATGATAAGATAATTTTATCTTCTTTAGCTTTTGCTGCTGGTGTTATGATTACAGTATCTATTACTGATTTGGTTCCTGAATCTATATCTTTACTTAATGATAATCTTAAAGGCACTAGTACTATTATTATTTCATTTTTAAGTGTTATTTTAGGCGTTATTATATCTATGCTTATTGATTATTATTTACCCGATAAACCAACTTATAATGTTAAGGATAAAGGTTTATATAAAGTAGGTTTTATTTCTATGATAGCAATTATTCTTCATAATATTCCTGAAGGTATTGCTACTTTTATTGCTACTAGTAGTGATATTATTTTAGGTATTTCTCTTGCTATTGCTATAGCTATGCACAATATACCTGAAGGAATTAGTATTTCTGTTCCGATTTATTATAGTACTAATAGTAAAAGTAAAGCACTATTATATACTGGAGTATCTGCATTATCAGAACCTTTTGGGGCAATACTTGCATATTTATTTTTAAGAAATATTATGAATGATATTATTCTTGGTATTTTATTCTCTTTAATTGCGGGTATTATGCTTCAGATTTCTTTTTGTGAACTTATACCTACTGCTAGTAAATATAATTATAAAAAATATTTTTATTTATTCTTTGTTATTGGTATTATTTTTATGCTAATTAAATTTCTTATATAAAATAGAACAAAAGCAATAAAATTGCTCCCATCACTTCACAGTGATGGATTTCTGTTTCATAGAGATTGTAACCAATCTTCTTTGCAGACTTAAATTCCGATAGTCGCTACCGTACTTTATTATTAATTTTAAAGAAATTTTGTTCGTCCTAGTACTAGATGTATATTTAAGTAATATATAATTTAAATTCTTCAAATATGATATTTATACTAGAAGTTATATAATTATTATCTCCAATCTTTGTAATTTTTATTATATGATAATAAAATAATAAAGTTAATATATTAAACAAGATACTTAATTATAATTAAAATATTAAAAAGATATAAAAAAGATAATGACAAGTTATCTTTTTTTTGATATAATTTAATAGTAGAGTAGGAGGATATAATGAAAGAAACATTAATATGTAGTTTAGAGAAACATAATATTTATTATTTGAATGATGCTAATGTTAGTTTTTATTTGTTTGTTCCTTATAAAGAATTTAATGATACTAATATTTCTATTAGACTTAAAAGTAATTATCAAACTTATGATTTAACTAAAAATTCTATTGAAACTGTTACTAATGAACTTATTAATTATTATAAAAACTTAGATAATTATAATGTTACTTTAATTTTACCTGTATTTTATGACGATATTTTAAATAGGGTTAGAATTGTAGATGATATGGAATTATACCAGAGGCTTGATAAATATTTGGGTTATATTTTTAATAGTGCATATTTATTTTTGACTAAATGTAATATTAAAGTTAATAGTAATATATATGTTATTAATAATGATTCTTTTAATAAGTTTACTAATTGGTTTGTATCTAGATATAGTAATAGAATTGAATATAAAACGATTTTGGAATTAGTTAAAGAAAATGGTACATATAATAATTATAATGTTATGGAAACTCCAAATATTAATTTTGTAGTTGGTAAGGATGATGAACCTACGATTGATAAAACTGTTGAAATGGAACTTGAAACATTTGATAATATTGCTAGAGAAGTTTCAAAAGAGAATAATGTGAAAAGAGAACCAAGATTAGCAGAATCTGGAGGGTTTGTTTCATATATTTTACTTGGTATTATTACATTTGTAGTATCTATAGCACTTTTATATTTCTTTATTAAATAGGGTATATTATGGAAAATTCTATATTTTATTATTTTATTTGTTTTTTATTAATAGGTTTTATTGCCTTTATTGGATTTCAAAAAAATGTTTTTATATTTGGTTTAATATTAAGTTTTATATATACTATTATTCAAGTTATATTATTTTCTGATTTATATAATATTAGTAATTTATCTTTAATTTTAATGTTTTTATATATATCAATACTTAGTATAGGTACTGGTGCTATATTAAAAAATAATAATTCTATTATATTATATGTTTTATTATATATTTTAATATTTGGATTTTTAGTTTATATATCTAAAATATATGTATTTCCTATTTTAATGAATTTTAAAATATAAAAAAAGTACTTATTATCTAAGTACAAATGATAATATAGTAGTAACTGAAAAAGCTACTGCTAGAAAAAGCATAATATAAGCAAATATTCTATTGCTAAGTTTTTGCTTTTTTTTCTTTTTACTCATATTATTTACACCTCTATTTAATTGTATCAAATATTATTCATATTTTCAATATTTTTTAATATACTTTAATGGTGATAAGATATGAATAAGAAATTAAATAGGGGACTAGCTGTTATTTTACCAAATAAGAAAATAAATATTTTTGTAATGTTTATTATTATATTGGGAATTATATCTGGATCTATTTTTTTAGTTGTACTTAAAGATACGGATAAAACTTTAATTATTAATAGAATTGAATCTTTTATGAATAATATTAATACTAATAATGTTAATAATATTGTGGCTTTTAAGAATGTTATAATTGAGAATTTAATTTTTGTTTTACTAATTTGGATACTTGGTATGTCTATTATTGGTATTATTTTTAATATATTTTTAATTTATTTAAAAGGTTTTATTATAGGCTTTTCTTTATCTTCTTTTTTCTTTGTTTATAAATATAAAGGTCTTTTAGCAGGTTTTATTTATGCATTTCCTACTAGTATTATTAATATTATAGTATCATTAATACTAGGTGTATATTCAATATTATTTACTATTAATTTATGGAAAATTATATTTTTAAGAGAAAAGAATAGTGATATGAAAAGATTTTTAAAGAAGTATTTAATTATATTAATTATTTCTTTATTTCTTATATTAATATCTTCTATAACTGAAGGATTTTTAATTCCATCATTATTAAAACTAGTAATAAAAGTATTTATTTAAAGTGTAAAATGTGCTATAATATTTTATTGTGAGAGGTGTATTATGAAAACTGTAGTAATAGGTATGTCAGGTGGTGTTGATAGTTCAGTTGCCGCAATTTTATTAAAAGAACAAGGTTATAATGTTATTGGTTTATTTATGAGAAATTGGGATAGTACTATTAATAATGATTATTTAGGAAATCCTAATTTAAATAATAATATTTGTCCTCAAGAACAAGATTATAATGATGCTCTTGAAGTATGTAAAAAGATTGACATTCCTTTATATAGAGTTGATTTTGTTAAGGAATATTGGGATTTTGTATTTACATATTTTTTAGACGAATTAAAAAAAGGTAGAACTCCAAATCCTGATGTTATGTGTAATAAGTATATTAAATTTGACTTATTTGTCAAAGAAGCTAAGAAACTAGGAGCAGACTTTGTTGCTACTGGACATTATGCTAGATTAATTAATGGAAATCTTGCTAAAGCATTAGACAAAAATAAAGATCAATCTTATTTTTTGGCTTATGTAAATAAAGATGTTTTTAAAAATGTATTATTTCCACTTGGAGAAATTACTAAACCTGAAGTTAGAAAAATTGCTAGTAAATATAATTTAATTACTGCTGGTAAAAAAGATTCTACTGGTATATGTTTTATTGGAGAAAGAAACTTTACTCAGTTTTTAGAAAATTATTTACCTAATATTCCTGGAGATATTGTAAACATTGATACTGGTGAAATACTTGGAAAACATATTGGTCTTATGTATTATACTATTGGTCAAAGAAGAGGATTAAATATTGGAGGTACTAAAGATAGAACTTTTGTAGTAAAAAAAGATTTAGATAAAAATATATTATATGTAGCTATTGGTGATGATAATAAATATTTATATTCTACTTGTGCTTTAATTGAAGAATTTAATTATCTAACTGATTATAAACCTTCTAAATGTACATGTAAGTTTAGATATCGTCAACCTGATATTGATGTAGAAGTTGATTATTTAGATAATAATATGTTGAATTTAAAATATAAAGGTTCTAAAGCAGTAACACCTGGACAATTCTGTGTGCTTTACGATGGAGATGTTTGTTTGGGTGGAGGTATTATTAAAGAAGTTAGATAAATTACTCAATTTACTTGACATATTTTTAATAATAATGTTAAAATATTAGTAGGAGGATAAGCAATAATGAATGTTGTCGAGAAAGTTAATTTAATATTAAAAAAAGCTAATATTTCTAAAGTTAATTTATCTAAGTATTTAGGTGTTTCAAGACAAATGGTTTACAATTATTTTGATAGTACTGATTTGTCAAGATTGCCTAATGAAAAATGTCAATTACTATTTGATTTACTTGGTGTAAGTTCTGAAAAAGAAATATTAGATATAAATATAGATAATGAATATTTACAATCTGTAGGTGGAAAAATATTTTCTTCTAAAAAAGATAATAGTGTTAAAAAAGAAGATTATATTGACTTTTCTGGCCTTAAAAAAGATGAAATTGTTTTAATTACTGAAATTAGTCAAATGCTTAAAAATATTTTAATGGAAGAAAAGGGTAGAGAAGGGGAATCTTATGCTACGGTTCTTTATCTTCATCATTTTGTTGAGAACTTAGAAACTAATAAGGAATTAAAATATATTTTAGGTTATTTCTCAAAAAACTTTGGTTATATTGATCCTAACAAGTTTGTTTTTGATGAAAATAATCAATATGTTTTTGAAAGTATTATGTATTCCGCTATGACATTATATAGTAATGGTGGAGCATCTCGTACTAAACTTGCTGAATCACATAAAAGATGGGAAGCAATGCTTAATAGTAAAAAAGAAGAAAAACTTACTAGAACACAGGAATTAAATACTGCTAAAATAAGAGCTTTAAGAGAACTTGGTTATGATGAAATTGATAAAAATAATGCTAGTGAAGTTTTAGATAAAATTGCAGAAATAATGGCTCAAAAAATTTAATTTATATCCCCTACTTTATATTTTGTTAATTTAGTAGGGAAGAGAGTTGGTAATTTTATTTATTGATTTTTACAATTAATTTTTAATTTTTTGATAATGTATTGTTTATCTTAATTTTAAATAATTAATAATTAACTATATAAAAGATTGTATGTATAGTTAATTTTTTTTATAAAATGTTTTTATTTATTATAATTATATTATATGGAATATTGTTAATAATATAATTAGATAATTATATATTTAAAATGGTAATTTTAGGTTATTAATTGTCTTACTTTTAATTAATTATCTTACTTCCTATAATTAATATTATGTTAAGTTCTATAAAAAAGAGAATTACTAATATAGTATTCTATTTGGTTTAAGATATAAGTATATTATTCTCTATTTAGTAAATAATATTAATGGAGGTAATTAAAAATGAGTAAAAAAAATAAAGATTCTAAAGCTAAATCAAAAAATAATAATAATTTTGATTGTAGTTGTAATGAAACTAATTTAAATAATGAAGTTTCTTGTGATTGTCATAAAAATAACTCAGAATCTACTAAAAAAAATAGTACTAGTAATTTTGAAGAAAAAGGAGAATAGGGATAACCTACTCTTCTTTTAATTTATCTATTAATGTATTATATTCTTTTTCTATTTCATTTAATCTTTCTTGTGTTTTAGCTTCATATCTTGTAGTTATATTAGGTGTTGTATTTGATTTTCTAACTAATGCAAAACCATCATCATATAATACTTTTACACCATCAGTAGTTATGTATTTATATCCTTTTTTCTTGCAGTACTCCTCTACTCCATCTACTACTTTTTCTTTTTTTGCATCTTCTACTTCTGTTTTATTTTCATCAGTTGAATAATATTTATTTATTCCCTCTAATAATTCAGAGGCTTTCTTTTTACTTTTAGATAGTATTTCTATGAATCTTAATCCAGCATATATTCCATCATCTGTTCCTATGAAGCGATCTCTAAAATATAAATGTCCTGACATCTCTCCTCCAAATGGATAATTATTTTCTGCTGATATCTTTTTTGTGTAAGAATTTCCTGTTCTTGTACATATAGGTTTAATTCCTAATTTAATTAATTCATCTTCTAGTGCTTTTGAACATTTAACATCAAAAAATCCTTCTTTTTTGGCTACTTTATTATATATATCTCTCCATATAATTATCATATACTTATCTATTGGTATCATTTGACCTAAATTGTCTACTACTCCTACTCTATCACCATCTCCATCAAATGCTATACCACAATCTGCATGTACTTCTAGTACTTTTTCTTTTAGCTGTTTTAAATTTTCTTCTACAGATGGATCTGGATGATGATTTGGAAATGCTCCATCAGATTCTGCAAATAAAGGGATATATTCTATATAATCATTGCTTTTAAAGATATCGTTAGCAATAATACTTGTAGTACCATTACCACAATCATATACTACTTTTAATTTGTTATTACCCATATTAATATGATTATGGATCATCTTAATATAATCTTCTTTTATATCAGCATTAGTTATAGTACCATTTCCTTCACTATATATTCCATTTATTATTACATAATATAAATCTGTTACATCTTTACCAAAACAATTATGAATACCATTATAACTCATTTTAAATCCATTATATTCTTTTGGATTATGTGATGCTGTTATCATTATACCACATTTTATATTTAATTTATCCCATGCATAATAATACATTGGTGTTGTAACTAATCCTAATCTTACTACATTTACTCCTCCATCTGTTAATCCTTTTATTAGATTTTTTTCTATTGTTTCAGAAGATGTTCTATTGTCATATCCTACAAGCATTTTATTTTTGCCAAAACTAAGTAATTTAGTAGCAAAGGCTCTTCCTATATGATAAGATATTTCTTCATTTATATCTTTTTCCCATATTCCTCTTATATCATATTCTCTAAACATTAATTTATTTAATTCCATATTTAATCTCTCCTTTTATATAATTCATAATTTTCTTTTAATATATCTGTACTTACATTTGTATATATTTGAGTAGTTGTTATACTAGAGTGTCCTAACATTTCTTGTATTGTACGAAGATCTGCTCCATTATTTAATAGATGAGTAGCAAATGAATGTCTTAACATGTGAGGTGTTATGTTTTTTTCTATTTTCTTTTCTTTTGCTATTTCTTTTATTATTAAAAAGAAACCTTGTCTACTTATCTTTTTACCATGATTATTTAGAAATACATTTTCTGTATAATAACCTTTTTTCATACTGTCTCGATATTCATATATATATTTTTTTAAATAATCAACTGCTAATTCACCAATTGGAACTATTCTTTCTTTACTACCTTTACCAAAACATTTTACATATCCATTATCTAAATCTATATCTTTTATTTTTAATTCAACTAATTCACTAACTCTTAATCCTGAAGAATACATTAATTCTAACATTGCTTTATTTCTAAAATCATAAGCATTACTTAATTGTATATTAAGTAAATTATCTACTTCTTCAATGGTTAAAATATTAGGTAATTTTCTTCTTACTCTTGGTTTATCTATTTTTGTACTTATATCGGGAATATTATATTTTTCATTTAAATATTTATGAAATAATTTTATAGAAGTAATTTTTCTAACTATTGTTGATTTTTCGTAGTTGTTTTTATCTAAATATGATAAATAATTTATAATGCTATTAGAATCTATATCTAAGGCATTATATATATGTTTATTTTTTTCAATATATTCTAAATATTTATAAATATCTTCAATATAAGATTCTACAGTAGTATCTTCTTTTTTTAGTTTTATTGCTGTTAACTCTATTTTATAATCTTTTAATATTTCTTTATTTTCTTTACTTAGTTTTAAGTTTTCAATTTTTATCATATTACCTACTCTCTATATAAATTATAGCATTTTAAAATAAAGAAGTAAACTTTATGACATTAATTTTACACAAAGAAAAAATAGATTAATTATTATTTAAATCTATTTCTTTTTCAATTCTATTTATAACATAATTTTTTTCATTTGGGTATTTAGTATAGAATGATATTAATTTAACATTGACATCATTGCATATTTTTTTGACTTTTAAATCTCTATCTTGTCTTTTATATCTATCATGTGTTTGATCATTTATTTCTATTAATAATAATAGTTTTTTATAATCTTTACTGAAAATAGCGAAATCTATATTTCTAAATAATTCACTATAATATCTATTATTATTTACTTTCTTTATAACTGCTGCTAAATTAAGTTGAGGTACTATTATATATTTATTTTCTAATTCTTTTAATATTTGATAAAATCTGTATTCATATTCTGTCATTATAGGTTTTTGAATATATATAGTATCTTTTCTTCTTTCTTTATTTTCTTCTTGAATTAAACCAAAATATTTTAATATTTTATATATTATATTTTTCATACTTGTTCTTTTTACTCCTACTTATTTTATTTCTTATATGTTTTATTATAACCCATTATTTAACTTTTTTTCTTTATTAGTTTGTTTTTTTATATATTTTAGAGTTCTATTTATACTATTATTAACTATTTGTTAACCACAGAATTTAAAACTTCTTTATGTGTTTTTGTGTTTTTATTCTATATAGACTTTTTATTATAAATAAGTTATAATATTTAAGGAAAGAGAGTGTGATATAAATGGATAAATTAATTAAGGAGGCTTTAGAAAAAGAAATTCAAAGACAAAATGAGAATATAGAACTTATAGCTAGTGAAAATTATGTATCTAAAGATATTTTAGAATTACAAGGGAGTGTTTTTACTAATAAATATGCTGAAGGATATCCTGGTAAAAGATATTATGGTGGCTGTGAGAATGTAGATATTATTGAGAATTCAGCAATTAAATATGCATGTGAATTGTTTAACTGTAAATATGCTAATGTACAACCTCATAGTGGTAGTTCTGCTAATATGGCAGTATTTAGAGCATTACTTAATGTTGGTGATACTGTTATGGGAATGAATTTATCTGATGGTGGGCATCTTACTCATGGTCATCCTCTTAATTTTAGTGGAACTGATTATAAAATTATTGATTATAAAGTAGATCCTGATACTGGGTATTTAGATTATAATAATATAAGAGAAATTGCATTAAGAGAAAAACCTAAAATGATAATAGCAGGTGCTAGTGCATATTCTAGAAGTATTGATTTTAAAAAGTTTAGAGAAATTGCTGATGAAGTTCATGCATATTTGTTTGTTGATATGGCTCATATTGCTGGTTTAGTAGCGGCTCATCTTCATATGAATCCAGTTGATTATGCAGATGTTGTTACTTCTACTACTCATAAGACTTTAAGAGGTCCTAGAGGTGGTATTATTTTAACTAATAAAGAAGATATTATTAAGAAAATAAATAAAATTATATTTCCTGGTATTCAAGGTGGACCACTTATGCATGTAATTGCTGCTAAAGCACAGTGTTTTTATGAAGCTTTAGATCCTTCTTTTATTCTATACCAGGAGCAAGTGCTTAAAAATATTAAAGCATTATCTAATTATTTAGTTAATAAGGGTATAAAGGTTATTAGTGGTGGTACTGATAATCATTTGATATTAGTGGATGTTTATAATTCACTTGGTATTACTGGAAAAGAAGCTGAAACTATCCTTGATAGTGTTCATATTACTGTTAATAAAAATACTATTCCTAATGAAACTTTAAGTCCTATGATAGCTAGTGGTATTCGTATTGGAAGTCCTGCGATGACTACTAGAGGTTTAAAAGAAGAAGATTTTGAACTAATTGGTGATATTATTTATAATGTGCTTACTAATTATAATGATAATAGAATTATTAATAGAGAGAAAAAAAGAGTTTTAGGACTTACTAATAAATATAAGATGTATAACTAGGAGTTTTTATGGAAGAATTATTATCTATTAAATTAAGACCAAAATCTTTAAATGATATTATTGGGCAAGAACATTTAGTTGGAGAAAATAAGATTATTTATAATCTTGTTAAAAATAAGAAATTATTTTCAATGATATTATATGGTCATCCTGGTATTGGAAAGACTAGTATTGCTATAGCAATTGCTAATGAACTTGGACTTAGATATCGTAATTTAAATGCTGTTATTAATAATAAAAAGGATTTTGATGTTGTTATTGAAGAAGCTAAATTATATGGAGGGTTAATTGTTATTGTTGATGAAATTCATAGGCTTAATAAGGATAAGCAAGATATATTACTTCCTTATTTGGAATCTGGTATTATTACTTTAATTGGTATGACTACTGCGAATCCTTATCATGCTATTAATCCTGCTATACGAAGTAGATGTCAGTTATTCGAACTTTATGATTTAACTAGAGATGATATTAAGAAAGGTATTGATAAAGCAGTTATATCTGGTTATTTAGAGGGATTATCTATTACTGATGAAGCTAAAGATTATTTAGCTAATATATCTGGGAGTGATTTGAGATTTGCATATAATACACTTGAAGTTGCTTATTATTCTTGTGAGGATAGAAATATTACTTTAGATACTTTAACCAAAATAACAAACAGAACTAATAGTTTATTTGATAAAAATGGTGATGGTTATTATAATGTGATTTCAGCTTTTCAGAAGTCTATTAGAGGTAGTGATGTTAATGCTTCACTTCATTATTTAGCAAGACTTATTGATGCTGGTGATTTAGATATTATTGTAAGAAGATTATCAGTAATAGTGTATGAAGATATTGGACTTGCTAATCCTAGTATGGGACCTAAAGTAGATGCTGCGATTAACTGTGCTTTGAGACTTGGGCTACCAGAGGCTAGAATCGTTTTATCACAAATTGTTATTGAACTTGCATTATCTCCTAAAAGTAATAGTGCTGAAATAGCTATTGATAGTGCTCTTAATGATATTAAGACTAAGAATATTAGTGATGTTCCAAATCATTTAAAAAATCCTTCTAGTGAATATAAATATCCTCATAATTATAAAAATGATTATGTTAAACAACAATATTTACCTGATAGTTTAATTGGTACTAATTATTATTATCCTAAAGATAATAAGAATGAAAAAATACTTAAGGAAATTATGAATAAACTTAAAGATATTGACTAATAAAATAGAATTACTATTTATATTTCTTCATATGATAGTAATTCTATTTTATTTGATATAAGGTTTTTATTTAGATTTATTGGTTTACTTAAATCTGTAGTTAAATATTTTTTATTATCATCTGGGAATATTGTTACTACTATTTCATTAGAAGATTCTCCTAGAAGAACTGCTCCTAAAAAATTAGCACCACTTGATATTCCTACTCCTAATCCTAGTTTTTTACTAAGTAATCTGGCCATGTTTATGGCATCTTCATCTTCTATATAAAATACTTTATTGATTATTTTTTGATCTAATAGTTCTGGTATGAAGTCATCTCCTATTCCTTCTATTTTATGCCTAGTAGGAATATCTTTATTTAGAAGTGGCATTTCTTTTGGCATAACTGCTCCTATTAATATATTTGGATAGTATTCTTTTAATTTTTTGCTTACTCCCATTATTGTTCCACCACTACCTATTCCACTTACAAAACCACCTATTTTTTCTTCTTTAACTTGTTCTATTATTTCTCTACCTGTTTTCAAATAATGACATTTGCTATTTAAATAGTTAGAGAATTGATTAGGGCGATAACCATTTATTTCTTTTGATAGTTTGTCTGCTAATTCAATGCATTTTTTAAATCCTCCTTCTTCTCTTTTTACAAGTGTTACTTTTGCTCCATATGATTTTAATAATTTAATTCTTTCACTACTTACAAAATCTGGTATAAATATATATACTGGATGATTTGTTTTTGCTCCAAGAGCGGCAAATGATATACCTGTATTACCACTTGTAGCTTCGATTATTGGCATCTTTTCTTTTAATATTTTTGACTTTTCTGTTTCTTCTATTATATATAAAGCTATTCTATCTTTAATACTTCCTGTTAAATTATATTGCTCTAATTTTACATAAATTTCTTTTTCTTTATTTTTATATTTATATTTATATTTTATTTTAATCATTGGAGTTTCTCCAATTGTTTTTTTCATTTTATCACCTATTATACTATATGATTAAACTAAATTATGGTTAAGAAAAAAAATAACCAATATAGTTATTTTTCTTGTATAATGTTATTTATAATATAATATGCAGCATATATACCCGCTACTGCAGGTACTGGAGTCATAGATGCAATTATTTTTTTATCGTTAGTTATTGGTTTTTCATTTGAAAATATACATGGTATTTTACCTTTAATATGATTATCTCTAATATATTTTCTTAACTCTTTTGCTATTGGATCATATTCTGTATCTTTAATATCACATATTTTTACTAAACTTGGATTGATTTTTTTACCCATTCCACATATTGTAAGTAATTTTATATTTTTTTCTTTACATTTCTTTATTAATATTTTTTTTACTATGACTGTATCACATGCATCTATGATATAATTATATTTTTTATTAAATAATATATCTATATTATCTTTAGTTATCTTTTCTTTTATAATTGTAACATTAACATTATTATTTATTTCTAATATTCTTTTTTTCCATTCTTCTACTTTAGATTTTCCTATATTACTTTCTTTTGCTATTATTTGTCTATTTATATTTGATATATCTATTTTATCATAATCTACTAGTGTTATATTTTCTATTCCACTTCTAATTAATGTTTCAATAGCATATCCTCCTACTCCACCTACTCCGATTATTAGGATACTACTATTTTTTATTTTATCTAGATTATCTTTACCAATTAATGCAATTGTTCTATCAAACATTATTTTATATATTTATAGGTGGATACTTTATTTTTAATGTTATTAGTTAACTGTTCTATTTCTTCACTGCTATTAGATGATTTATCTACAATTAATGCTTTTTCTTTGTTTATATATAAATAATAGGTATTATCTGTTTCTATTATTTTATATAGATCTTTATAGTTTATATATTCTTTTTTTCCATTATCTATCATAAAGTTATGTTCTTTAAATAAATATTTTATTTTTGTATTTAGTATACTATCTTTTTTCTTTTTAATTCTATATAAATTAAATTGAGGTAACATATTTGTATTTATTTCTATTATTCCAAATAAAGCAAAAATAAATGTTATAATATCTAAAGCATCTATATCTTTTTTTATAAAGAATCTTATTACTACAATTAAAATTAAGATATTCATAATTATTCTTACTGTTTTTATTTTATCAAAATAGTATACTTTTAAGAACTTTTTTAATAGTTCTTCATTATATTTAGTAATATTTTTTATTTCCATAGTTACACCTCACATATATAAGTATAACATAAAAAAACATAAAAAAAAAGCCCAGATGGACCGACTCTGTAAGATAAAACCCGCGGCGTAAGTCACAGGTGGGTCAGCACAACAAACTAATTAGGATTCCTACTTATAGCAAGCATTCAACACATAGTTTGTATTAGCTCCCCTATTAATATCTTTAGTCGGTTTTATACTAAAGATGTCGTATCCTCTAGGTATATTAATTATATCATAGTATATATTTTTATTCAATATATTTACTGATATTTGACAATTTTTTAACATAAATAATTTTTAAGATTATAAGCTTAAGGGATAAAGAAAAAAGATATTATTTATCTTTTCTCTTAACTAATGTATATTTTTTATTATCTTTAATGGTATCTTCAGTAATGGTTAAACTTTCATAAATATTAGGATTACTTGCTATTTCAAACTCTGCTAGTGCTAGAGAAGATTCTATTATTTCATTAATACTCTTTGCTCCGCTCTTTCTATTATATGCAATATCAGCAATTATTTTTATCACTTCATCAGATATATTGAATTCAATATTCTTACTATTTAAAAATAATCTATTTGTACTTATGGAACTTAGAGTAGAATTTTTAATTATTTTAATATAGTCTTCTTTTGTTAATTCATTCATCTCTATTACTATGGGGAACTTATTAGCAAGTTCAGGTATTATTCCATAAGATAATAATGTATTATTATTTAATGGTGATTTATTAAAACCTACTTGTGTATTACGAAGAGATTCATTATTATTAAAATTACCTATTCCTATTATCAATAATTTATCCATACTAAAACGATATTTATCATTATCAATGTTATTTATTGTGAAAATACCTTCTTCAATTAAATTAATAATTAATTCTTGAAGGGATTTACTTATAGTATTATGTCTTTCTCTACTATTCGTAGATATTTCTTCTAATTTATCTATTACTAATATACCATGTTCTGCTCTATCAATATCAAAATCGGCTTTTTCTAATAATCTTAAAAGGGTATTTTCAATATAGCTTGGTTCTTCAATTCTTTTTGCATTAATAATAATACAAGGTATTCCAAGTAGTTCTTCAAGTATTTTAAAGATTGTTGTTTTACCAGTTCCAGTAGAACCATTTATTAACATATTATAATTAGATTGTTTATCTTCATTATTATATTGTTTCCATATTGATGATAATATTTGCTTTATTTGGTCATCTTGTCCAACTATTTTATTTATTAATTCTTCATATACATCATTAATATTCATTTTGGTATTATTAATTATTTTATCTATTTCTATTTCTGGATAATATTTGTTATAGAAAGCTATAATATCATTATCTATAAATAATTTATTTGTTTTATTTTTATCTTCTAATAATACTGCTGGTATTTTATCTTCTGTTTCTGTTAAAAAGTATCTATTTTTTAAACTGGATAAGAAAGCTATCCTTTTAATTATATTTATTGATAATAATGGATATTTCTCTTGATATTGTGAAAGTGGAGTTCTTCCTGCAAAGGCATAGCTTTCACCAGATATTATATTTTTATACTTCTTACCTTTGTTAGTTATGAAGAGTTCCTTTTTTTTCATCATATATTCCTACTTCTCCCATTACTGGAATATAACTAACAATATCTCCTTTTTCTTTCTTTTTAAGAATTACTACTAAATCTAAGTTGTTATTCATTGTATACCCCCTTAAATATTTAGTCTCTAACTTTGATATGTGTTTCTCTTAATTGTTTTTCGAATACTTCACCAGGACAACCCATCATAGCATCTGCTCCATTTGCTCCTAGTGGGAATGCAACCATTTCTCTTATATTTTCTTCATCTTTAAGTAGCATTAATATTCTATCAATACCTGGAGCCATTCCTGCATGTGGTGGTGCACCATATTGGAAAGCAGTATATAGACTTCTAAACTTAGTCTCTACATCTTCATCTGTATATCCTGCTAGTTCAAAAGCTTTTTTCATTATTCTTATATCGTGATTTCTAACTGCTCCTGATGCCATTTCATAGCCATTACATACAAAATCATATTGGTATGCTAATATATTTTCAATATTATCTTCAGTTAAGGCATCAAGTCCTCCTTGAGGCATACTAAATGGATTATGTCCAAAATCCCAAGAGTTATCTTCTTCATTATATTCATACATTGGAAAATCATTTATAATGCAGAATTCAAATTTATTCTTGTCTATTAGTTCTAATTCATTTCCTAATTTTGTTCTAAGTAGACCTGCTAGTTTATTTATTTTATTTTTAGAGTCTGCTAGTATGAATAAAGTACTTCCTTCTTTTAAACCACATTTTTCTATTAATTCATTTCTTAATTCTTCATTTAAGAATTTATCAATAGATGACTTAAATGTCATATCTGCACCTACTTTGATGTATGATAAACCTACTGCTCCTGCTTTTTTTATGTATTCTTCTATATTTTTATACCATGAATTTGATTTATCTATATTTGCTACTGTTATTCCTCTTATTTGAGATGTTTTAAATGGTTCAAATGTACTTTTTGATAGAATACTAGTTAAATCTTCAATTATTAATGGATTTCTTAAATCTGGTTTATCTGAACCGTATTTAAGCATAGCTTCTCTATATGGTATTCTTCTAAAAGGTCTTTCTGATACTTCTTTATCACTAAAGTGTGTAAATATATCATAAAATATTTTTTCTCCTACTGCATATACATCTTCATCTGTAACAAATGACATTTCTAAATCTAATTGATAGAATTCACCATATAATCTATCACTTCTTGGGTCTTCATCTCTAAAACAAGGTGCTATTTGAAAATATCTATTAAATCCTGAACACATTAATAATTGTTTAAATATTTGAGGTGCTTGAGGTAATGCATAAAATTTTCCTTTATATTTTCTTGATGGAACTATAAAGTCTCTTGCTCCTTCAGGAGATGATGCTGTTATAATTGGTGTTTGTATTTCAGTAAAATTCATCTCTTTCATTATTTTTCTCATATAGTCTAATACTTCAGTTCTAAATAGTATTTTATCATGTACTTTAGGATTTCTTAAATCTAAATATCTATATTTTAGTCTTGTATCTTCAAATGCTTCTGTACTTCTGTTAATTTCAAATGGTAATACATTTAGTGATTCTCCAAGTACTTCAAATGATGCTACTAATACTTCAACTTCTCCTGTTTTCATATTACTATTTGTCATACCTTCAGCACGATGTCTTACTGTTCCAGTTACTGTCATAGTACTTTCTCTAGTTATATTTTTAAAGCTTTCTATATCCTCACTAATTAATTGTATTACACCTGTTTCATCTCTTAGTGTCATAAATACTAGGCTACCTAGATTTCTTTTTTGTTCTAACCATCCTGCTACTCTTATTTCTTCACCAATATTTTTTGTAGTTACTTCACCACAATAAATAGTTCTATATTTGTTTTTCATTTTATACCTTCTTTCTATAATATAAAAACACACTAATTTATAAGGACGAAAAATATTTTTCGCGGTGCCACCTTATTTCACTAATGTGCTCTTTATAGTTTTTATCGGAACTACCCGTTTTCTACTTTATACATACTATCTGTCACTAATAGTAATAGAAAATCTATAATTATTATATAATTATTATT
>CAMFBT010000012.1 GCA_945948625.1 uncultured Mycoplasmatota bacterium
TTAATATGAGATGTTTATAATTAATTATACATTAATCTTTTAATGGAATACCATTTGCATCGGTATTAATAGAACCAGACAAAATCATAATTCCTTCAACTAATCCCCATATACCAGCAGCGGCCACCATAAATATTCCAACAACAAATATTGCTAAAATATATCCAAAAATAGTAAGTAATAATTGAGTAACAGCTTTACCGGTATATCCTAAGTAAAAGTTGTGTACTCCAAATTGTCCTAAAAATATACCAAGTAATCCAGCAGCCATTTTTGATTTAGCATTAGGATCACTAGAAGCTTTATTATTAGTATTTTTAACTCTAACTCCACATTTTAAACAAACATCTTGTTCATCATTAAGTTCTGCTCCGCAGTTAGAACAATATTTAGCCATAATATATTTCTCCCTTCTTTAATTATTCCATTCAGAAACTACAAGACCATTATTATCTTTAAATGAACCACATAGTATCATTATCCAATCTACAAATGAACCAATTCCCAAACATCCTAATGTTAAAAGCCATAAAACACCAGTTCCGGTTTTACCAACATAGAATCTATGGATACCAAGTCCACCAAGAAAAGTGCAAAGTAAGAAAGCTACTAACCTAGACTTTGGAGAAACTCCACTAGAAGTATTATTATTAATTGTAACATTAACAGATTGATTATTTGAAGTGCTTTCTAAAGAACAACCACAATTAACACAAATAACAGCATTCTCATTTACTTCTTTTCCACAATTAGAACAATATTTAGCCATAAAATATACTCCTTTCACTACTATAAAATAATTTTATCATATAATAATTATTTTGTAAATTTATTAAGCAAATTATTTAGTAATTCTTTTTCTTTAGCTAATGCTTCTCTATCTTTATCTACTATCTCTCTAGGAGCCTTATTTACATAATTTTCATTATTAAGTAATTTTTCTCTTCTTTCAATAGATTTTTCTAGAGTTTCTTTTTCTTTAATTAATTTTTCTTCTTGCTCTTTAATATTCTTACTATTATCATAAATAATTGTAATAGCAAGTCCATTATGCTCTACCTTAACACCCTCTTCTAAAGAATTAGAAATTTTATCATTAAGTTTAAGCATATTGATAACAATATTTTTTGAAATAGTATTATCAATATCAATATATACTTTATAATCTGAAGTAATACCAAGTTCAGCCTTCTTATTTCTAAACATAGAAATGAATTCAATTACATCATCAATATCTGTAGTAAATATTTCATTTTTATTATATTTAGGATAATCACTAATCATAATAGATTCACTATCACGAATAGGTAACATACTATATATTTCCTCAGTAACATAAGGCATAAAAGGATGTAACATTTTAAGAATATCAGTAAGAACTCTAATTAATACACTCTTAGTAGTATTATCTTGATAGAATTTAGAAAGTTCAATGTACTTATCACAAAAATCACTCCAAATAAAATCATATAAAGTATTACCAACAATATGAAAATCATACTTATCCATATTTTTAATAACTTCTTTAATAGTTATATTTAATTTAGTTAAAATCCATTTATCTTCTTCTTTTAAATTATCTAGAGAATAATCATTTTTAGTAAATCCATCCATTCTCATTAATACAAATCTAGAAGCATTCCAAATTTTATTAATAAAGTTCCAAGTAGATTTAACTTTTTCTTCATCATATCTTAAATCCATACCAGGAGCAGTATTAGTAGTTAAGAAAAATCTAAGAGAATCAGCTCCATACATGTCTATTACATCCATAGGATCAATACCATTTCCTAAACTTTTACTCATTTTTCTACCTTGTTTGTCTCTTATAAGACCATGAATTAAACAATCTTTAAAAGGTCTTTCATTAAGAAATTCAAGTCCTTGGAATGTCATTCTATTAACCCAAAAAGGAATAATATCATACCCAGTAACTAATACATCATTAGGATAACATCTCTTTAATAAATCAGTAGAACAAGGCCAACCTAAAGTACTAAATGGCCATAAAGCAGATGAAAACCAAGTATCAAGAACATCAGGATCTTGTATCCAGCCATCACCTTTAGGTTCTTCCATGCCAACATATATCTCATCGCCCTTATACCATGCTGGGATTCTATGTCCCCACCATAATTGTCTAGATATACACCAATCATAAGTAATTTCCATCCAATGATTCATAGTTTTCTCATATCTAGTAGGGACAAAATTAACTTTTTTATCTTTATCCTTTTGATTTTCAAGAACTCTATCAGCTAAAGGTCTCATTTTAACAAACCATTGTTTAGATAGATAAGGTTCAACCATAACATCAGTTCTTTCAGAAAAACCAACATTATGATTAATAGGTTCAATCTTAATAAGAAGTCCTTCTTTATCTAAATCCTTAATAACCTCATTACGACAATCAAATCTATCCATTCCACAGTATTTTCCTGCATTTTCATTCATTGTACCATCAGGATTCATAACAACAATTCTATCTAAATTATGTCTATTACCAACTTCAAAATCATTAGGATCATGAGCAGGAGTAATTTTAACAACACCAGTACCAAATTCCATATCAGCATGGTCATCACTAATAACAGGAATTAATTTATTAACAATAGGAAGAATAACATTCTTAGCAATATATTTTTTATATCTATCATCATTAGGATTAACAGCTACTGCAGTATCACCAAATAAAGTCTCAGGTCTAGTTGTAGCAACTTCTAAATATTCATTAGAACCTTCAATCATATATTTGATATGATAAAAAGCACCTTCTACATCTTTATAAACAACTTCTTCATTAGATAAAGCAGTCCTAGCAACAGGGTCCCAATTAATAATTCTTTCACCACGATAAATAAGACCTTTGTTATATAGATCAACAAATACTTTCCTTACAGCATAAGAAAGTCCTTCATCTAAAGTAAATCTCTCTTTAGTATAGTCAAGAGATAATCCTAATTTAGCCCATTGATTATGAATATTTTCAGCATATTCATCTTTCCAAGCCCAAGCAACCTTAAGCCATTCTTCTCTATCCATACTTCTAGGATCGATACCTTCACTTTTAAGTTTTTTATCAATTTTGGCTTGAGTAGCAATACCAGCATGATCCATACCAGGTAGCCATAAAGCATCATATCCTTGCATTCTCTTATATCTAATAATAATATCTTGAATAGAAGTATCCCAAGCATGACCTAAATGTAATTTACCAGTAACATTAGGAGGTGGAATAACAATAGTAAATGGTTTTTTACTTAAATCACCAGATTTAAAATAACCTTTTTCTTTCCAATTTTCATATTTATTTTTTTCAACCATTAAATGATCATATTTTTTATCAAGCATTTAAAACACCTATCCTTTTATCAATATAATTATTTAGAACAACCATAAGTTGTTTAAAAAACATTTTAACTTCATCATTTTCAAAGTTTAAAGAATCAAAAATCTTTAAAATATAATTATTTTCTTTAAGTAAGTAATAAGAATACTTATAATTAAAAGAATACATTTTAGATAATGTGACGAGTACTTCGTCCGCAGCATTATCACTTACTTTAGAACTAATTGTTTTAAATTTTTTAAAATCTTCATAAACAATACTATTAGGATAACCATTAATAACAGTATCAACATATGGATAATTAACAAAAAGCCTAAATGCATCTAGATTATGTGCATCTTTTATAATAGCACACATATGTTTACTTTTTTCATCAATATTAGAAGGAAAACCATTTTTATCATATGCAAATATTGCCATTTTAATAATATTATCATACTTATTATCCTTACTGATTTCTCTAATTAATTTTTTATTAAATAAAACATCAATAGTTCTATTATAAGCATCATTTATATCATCATCCATTTTGTAATTAGGAGTTTTTGAAAAGTTTCCTATTTCATGAAAAAGACCAATAAGTTCACAGACTGCTACTTCTTCATCAGAAAATATACCAAGTCCCATAGCTAAATCTCTACATAGTTCCATAACTTTTAATGAATGAAAGTATCTAGCTTTAATATCTATATTATTCATATCATATTTTCTAACATATTGTTCAAATATTTTCATAATTCTACTACTTTTCATAATCTTTCCTCCATCACTAATTAATACAAGTATATAATAAAATCATATATTTTTCAAGTAAAATATAGTATTTATTTCATCTCACACTAAAGTCGCTCGATGTTTTTTAAGCCCAAGGTCTTAAAAAAACTTTAGAGCCATTAAGTCTCTAAAGTAAGACTGTTTTTTATAATAATATCTATATCACAATAATATAATCGACATTTACTGAAAAAAAAAGACCATCAAATTGATAGTCTTTCAATGTTTTATTCATTAATATTTTATTATTTTGATTTTTTCATTAATTTTTAAACAATATACCTACTCGCATTATAGCCTTTGTAATTTACACGATTTCTATAATTTAATTATTTCTATTTTTCTTTGCTTCCTCTAACCATAAATAAAACTCTTTATCCAGTGGTATCTCACTGCTATATTTGTTTCTAAACCATTCTTGATATTTTATATATTCATCATAATCATTTAATTTACTCCAAGGTTGACTCATTTGATAATTTGTAATATTTAGCATATAACTATCAATTGGTATGTGACAGTATTCATAAACACATTCTATTTTATTATAATCCAATAAATGTAAATATTTAAATGTCATATTTATCCATTTTTGAGCTTGTCCAATTGTAAACAATTGATCTTCGAATGCTTCTGTTAAATCATAGCAAGCCTTTTTGTGTAATTTATCAAATTCACTTTGACTTTCAATATTAGCATCTATTATAATATTTATTGATTTTTTAATGCATTTTCTTGCATTATTAATAATTTTATCGTGATTTTTATTATTTGAAAAGTTTCTTATTGTTCTCATTAAATCTCTATATGCTTTTCTTATTCCTTCTCAAAAAAATCACCTTTCCACCAGCTTATTTTTTCATTAAAACTTATTTTACTCTTTCTCATAAACTTCTCCAACTAAAATATTTTTACTAATTACATTATAATATACAAATGTTATTTTGAAAAGAAAAAAATTAGATAAGAAAAAAATGTACTATATCTTAAACAAGGTAAATAATAATAAATTGTTAGAATAGTATTTTTTTATTTTTTTATTATACTTATTATTTCTTTAACTGCTTCATCAACAGAATTGTTGATAACAATATAATCGTATTTATCTCTACTACTAATTTCACTTTTAGCAATATCAAGTCTTTCATTAATTACTTCATCACTATCCAATTTTCTACCTCTAAGCCTTTTTTCTAATTCATCTAAAGAAGGAGGCATAATAAATATCAAAATAGCATCTTTAAATATTTTTTTAACATTAATAGCTCCATTTATTTCAAGAATCGCAAATACATTAATACCATTATTCGTAGTATTTTCAACAAATTCAATAGGAGTACCATAATAATTATTATTATATATTGCATATTCTAAAAAATAATTGTTCTTAATTTTATCTTCAAATACATCTTTAGTTACAAAGAAATAATCCTTACCATCAACTTCTCCCTTTCTAATTTCTCTTGTTGTCATAGATACAGAATAAACACCAATACCACTTTTAACAAGTTCATCACATATGGTATCTTTACCAACACCACTAGGACCAGAAATAACTATAAACTTACCTTTTTTCATATTAATCACTCCAATATTTTAATATTATTTACAATAATTTGATATTTATCATATCTTTTTTCAACTCTACCAAACAATTCTATAATATTACCAACTTTAATATTATTAAATTTTCTATAAGTATCAGGAAAACAAGTAATAGATACTTCCCCAAATTCATCACTTCCAGTAATAAAAGCCATAACATCATTATTTTTAGTGGTAGTTTCTTTAATATAATTAATCATAACTATCATTTTTACTATTCTATTAAAAAACATATCTATGTTTGAAGAGTTAACAATAATACTTTCATCCCTATATTTACTAGAAGGATGATCAGTAAGATAAAATCCAATTGTCTTAAGTTCAAGTTTAATAAGTTCAGTTTTTTCATATTCAGGATATATAATAATATCAGGTTTAAGAGTTTCAATTAGACCATCATCTTTAGCAATATCAGCATAATTAATAATGGTATCTAAGTTTTCTATTAAAGTTCTTTTATTATATCCAAAAGAAATAGCACCAGCATAAATAAGATTGGTAATAACTTTTTTATTAATACCACTGCCAATAATTCTTGTAATAAAATCAATAGGAGATTCAAATTTACCCTTCTCTCTTTCTTTTAAAATATCATTAGAAATAGAAGTTCCAACTCCACTTATAATAGATAAAGGACATCTAATACCATCACTAGAGGCATAAAATTTATTATCACTTTCATTAACATCAGGAGAAAGAATTTTAATTGAAGCTCTTCTAGCTCTATTAATATAGATATTCATTTTATTAGTATTACCAATAGAATTAGTAAGTAAACCAGATATAAAATATTTAAGAAAATAAGTTTTAATAAACGCCATTTTATAAGCAGTAATTGCATAAGAAACAGAATGTGATTTATTAAAACCATAATTAGCAAATTTTAAAATCAAGTCATAAACTTTATTTGCTATATTTTCATCATAACCATTTTTTATACAACCATTAATAAACTTTGGTTTTTCCTCTAAGATAATACTCTCTTTTTTCTTTGACATAGCTCTTCTTAAAATATCAGCTTCTCCAAAAGAATATCCTGCCATTTTTCTAACAATTTGCATAATTTGTTCCTGATAAATAATGATACCATAAGTAGGTTTTAAAATATCTTCTAGACTAGGATGAATATAATCAATTTTCTCTTTCCCTTCTCTTCTAGCGATAAATAAATCAATATTATCCATAGGTCCAGGTCTATATAAAGCTAAAGCAGTAGCAATATCATCAAAAGAACTAACTTTAAGTTTAGATAAAAATTTTCTCATACCAGGAGATTCAAATTGAAATATACCATCAGTATCTACATCGTAAAATACTTTTAATGTTTTTTTGTCATCAAGAGGTATTTTTTCAAAACTAATATTAATACCTTCATTTTTTCTAATTTCATAAATAACATTACTAATTAAAGTTAAATTATCAAGTCCTAAAAAATCCATTTTTAAAAGGCCTAAAGGTTCTAAATAATCTTTATCAAAACCAGATATATACATACCTAAAGGACTCTTATATAAAGGAATAATATCATCAATATCGACATTACTCATAACGACGCCAGCAGCATGAACAGAAATATGTCTAGGAAGTCCTTCTAATTTAAGACAGGTATTATATAATTTAATATATTCATTATTAGAATTAATAAGTCTATAAAACTTACTACCACTAATATAACTATCTTTAAGTTCTTTTGTAGTTATAGATTTAGATATTTCATCAATAATAGGAAGAGAAATATTTAAAACTCTACCAATATCTCTAACAACTTGTTTTGCTCCTAGAGTATTAAAAGTAATAATACCAATAGCTTTTTTCTCACCATATTTTTTCATAACATAATCAGTAACTAAACTTCTTTTGTCACTATCAAAATCAATATCAATATCAGGCATAGTTACTCTTTCAGGATTTAAAAATCTTTCAAATAACAAATCGTATTTAATTGGATCAACATCAGTAATACCAAGGCACCAACTAACTAAACTACCAGCAGCACTACCTCTACCAGGACCCACTAAAATATCATTAAATTTAGCATATTTAACATAATCCCAAACAACTAAGAAATAATCACAAAATCCCATTTCATTAATAACATCAAGTTCATAATTAAGTCTATCTTTATATAGTTTAGGAACATTAAAAGATAATCTTTTATTCAATCCTCTATTACATAAATCTTTCAAATATTCAAACGAATTGATTTTATCATCAAATACAGGTAAAAGTCCCTTCTTATATTCAAAAGTAACATTACATTCATTAATAATATATTCCATGTTAGAACGAGTAATATTATCAGTAAGATCATTAAATTCATCAATATTAAGTAAATGTTTACCACAATAAGTATTAAGTTCCATTTCCCCAATTTTTTTATCTTCTCTTATCATAACAAGATAATCTAAATATTTGTAATCCTCTTTATCAATATAAGAAATATCTGTAATAAGCACTCCCTTACTACCTACTTTAAGTCTTTCTTCTTTATTTGAGTATCCAATAAAATATTCATTAAAATTAAGAATAATATTATCATTATATGAAGAATAAGGCATAATTAAAATAATATCTTTAGAATACATGTTTAAATCATCATTAGTAATATTTCTTTCAGATGCAATAGTAGATAATTTAATAAGATTTTTATATCCATTATTATTTTTAGCAAGCAAAATAAAATTATCATTTTGACTTTTAATTTCTATACCAATAATAGGTTTAATATCATTTTTTTTACATGCTAAATAAAATTCATATACTCCAAACATATTATTTAAATCAGTAATAGCTAAAGAGGAGTAGCCCATATCTTTAGCCTTTTTTGTCAAAATATCAATTCTATTTAAACTACTTAAAATAGAATAACAAGTTTTAACTTGTAAAGCACAAAGCATAACTACTCCTCCTTTATACATAAATTAATATCTAAGTGTTAAATAAGCAATAATAACACCAGCAATAGCAATAATACTAGCAAGAGTTATAACACCAGCAAAACCATTACTACCAATACCAATATTTTGAGATTTAATATTTTTAGATAGAGTTTTAGTTTTTACTTTTGGTCTATTAACTAAAGTAATATTTCCTTCTGGCATATTAAGAGGAGCACCATCACTCTCAATATTTACTTTTGAAGTACCATTATTATCTGTGAAAGTTCTCTCTAAATTGCTAGGATTAAATCCATAATTATTATTTTCCATATTTTATCCTCACTTTCTTCTATTTTCCGCAATCATTGTAATATTATCAGTTAAATATTTAATTCTTTCAATAATTCTTCTAGCTTTTAATTTACCTTCACTATCATTATAAGCAAGATGTGTTTCTAATTCATTAATAGATAAATTAGAAGTAAAAAATGTAGGCAAATTTTCTTGCATACGATATTGAAGAATAGTACCAAGTACCTCATCCCTATTCCAACAAGTAACTGTTTCTGCTCCAATATCATCAATTAAAAGTAAATCACATTTCTTAACTTTATTAAATATTTCTTTATAATCATCAGAAAATCTTTCTTTAAGACTTCTCAAAAATTCTGGATAATAAAGGCAAGCTACCTTCTTTCCTTTTTTAGCAAGTTCATTAAAAGCAGCAGCCACTAAATATGTTTTACCACATCCAAAATTACCTGTCAAGAATAATCCTTTAGATTTTTCACCATTTTCAATCTTTTTAATAAAAGTGGTAAGCCATTTAATAGCTTCTAACCTATTTTTATCATCAGTATAAATATCTTTCATTGAAGCATTAATAATTTCTTTAGGCATATCAAAAGAAAATATATTATTTTGATATGACATATCATTATCAAGTTTCTTTTTATATTTACAAGGAACATAAGAAAAAACTAAATTATCTTGAAGAATACTAGGATAATAAACATATCCACACATAGTATTTTTACATTCCATAATATTTTTACAATTCTTACAATTCTTAAGTTCTAAAGCAGAATCTTTAATCCTAGAAGTATATTTAATGAGTTCTTCTCTTGAAAGATTAAGACCTTTTACAATTTTTTTAAAAGTATCATCTTCCATCTCAATATTAAAGTTTTCTTCTAACTTATAAATATCAAAATTATATTTTTTATCAATAACATTTTTTACATCTTTCATTATTTATACTCCTTTAATAATTCTTCTAATTGATTATCTTCATTACTATCTATAACATTTTTTTCAATCTTCTTATCAAACCAAACTGGTGTTTTACTAATTGCAGGTTCATTCTTAACAATCTTTTTATTTCTCTTTTTATGCTCTTTTTCACAAAGACTCATAGCATCTTCAACAGTTTCAATACCCTTTCTTTGCCACTCACCCGCCATCATTTCTACAAGACCCCTAGTAAGTTTTTTATCATTAATATTAAGAATATAATCAATTAAAACATTAACAACTCCAGGTTTTAAATTATAATCAATAAGTAAATCCTCCAATAATTTTAGATCTCTTCTAGTAGGTTCATTACCCTTATTTTTACTAATAAGAAGTTCTCTTGGAGATATTGTTTCAAAGGTATAAATCATCTTTGCTCTCTTTGAAGTATCACCAATAGGTTTTCTCAAATATTCAGGCTGACAGTTAGAAGTAACAGTAGGAAGATTACCACCATTATCAAATTGATAGAAGTTTCTTGAAGCTTTTCTAAGTTCTTCTTTATTAATAGTTCCCCTTTCATTAAAACATCCTCTAATAATATTTGACATCTTTATTGCATCAATATCATATATAAAAGATAAATTAATAATAAGTTCCTTAATTTCTTTAGTAAATATTCTATTAGTATCAATATTTTTAGGCATAGAATTTATAAGAAAATTAAAATCAAAATTACTATTAATATTAAGCTTTAGTTTATTATATTTTCTAATATCTTCAAGAGATAAGTCATATGAAGTCATACATGTACTTTCAAACACATCATTAAAGTTCTTAGTAATATCAACATATCCACTAGTATTAAATCTTGGCATTTTAAAAGTTTTAATTAAATTATCATATTCCTTTTTACCAATATTACTATATAAAACAACATTAAGAATTGGATGGGATAAAAATTCGGTAGCACTAGCAGGAGAATATAATTCATAAATATAATTATTAATATTACCATCTTTAACCAAAACTTTAATAAGTCCTATAGCTTCCAATTTATTTCTAGCTTCTTCAACTTCACCAATAGTTATTCTAAGATTAGAAACAAGTTTTTGATGTGTAAAGTCAGAACTAACAATTGATAAAGAATCCAAATCAGCCCACAACATAAAATAAAGCATTACGGCATCTGTTCCGATAACAGGTAAATATAAACTAGTAATAATTTTTCTGTCCTCATCATGCAAAATAGTTTTATTAATTACAACATAAGTATCCGCAGGTAATAAATTATATTTCTTCATTTATATCACCTGTCCTTTCGTATATATTGTATAATAAAAAAGGTTAAAAGTAAAGAAAAAAGAAGTTAAAGCAACTTCTCAAAATAATATAGTTTTCAAAATTAATTCTTTCTATTTTTAATAAGTATTAAAATACTAATACCAAGTAATATAATGCCAAGTAAAAATATATAAATATTATATTTAAAGATAAAAGAAGACATAATATTAACAAAAATATGAACCAAAAATATTTTGATAGCACTTCTATATCTAATATAAATATAAGAATTAATAATACCTACAATAAAAGCTACAACTATATTTATAATATTAGTATGACATAAAGCAAAAATTAAACTAGATAATAAAACAATAATTCTTTTATCAGAAATAAACATTTCTAATCTAGAAATAAAATTAATTCTAAAAATAAGTTCCTCAAATATAGGACCAACAACTCCAGAGGCAAGAATAATTAAAAGGATTGAAATATTATTATCCAAAGGAGTATAAAGATTAAACTTATAAAGAATCATATTATAAATAATAGATATAGAAGTACCTAAAAGAATATAAGGAAAATATACATTGTTAATACTAAAAGAAAAATTAATTGTTTTTCTATTTTTAATAATATATATAATTTCAAAAAGCATAAGGAAGATAGTGCCTAGAGTGATAGAATTGTTTTTACTAAAAATTAGCAGAGTAAAAATCAAAATAGAATATTGAATAATAAGAATAATAAATATTTCTTTTAATGATACAAAGAAGTTTTTTAAAATATTCATCATATCCTCCAAATAAAAAAATAAGATAGCTTAAATACCTCTAGCTGTCTTATAAATTGTACTACTTATTTAAGCTTTGACATTAGTTTCAGTTAAAACATTAATAGCTTGTAACCCTTTAGCGGTTTCTATAAGATCAAATTCAACTATTTGGCCTTCAGATAATGTCTTATAGCCTTCTTGTTTAATCGCAGAATAGTGAACAAAAATATCTTCACCATCAGGATAATCAATAAAACCATAACCTTTGTCGTTATTGAACCACTTAACTCTACCTTGCACTTTACCACCTCACTTTTCTGTTCTCCCCTACAAGAATATTATAATATATTTTATATTAATTTTACAAACAATTAAGTATGATAAAATTCGATAAAAAATTCTTTTAAGTTGAGTTTTTACTGCAAGCAAAACCATCATACCATGATAAATATATGAAAGTAATATAAATAAAATAAAGAAATAAAAATAGACTCTTAAAAGACATTAGTTAACTAATTGTATACTGGTATTAAATATATAAAAAGTAGATAATTATTGATTAATTATCTACTTAATTACATAAATTAATAAACATTATTTAATTTCTATATTCATAATTTCAAGAATTCTATTTAAATCATTAATACTATCAAAATAAATACTAACTTTTTTATTATCAACCTTAACTTTAGTACCAAGAACATCTCTTAATTCATTTTCAATATGAAAATAATTAGTATCGACATTTCTTCTAGTAATAGGAACTCTTTTTTTAATATCTTCTTTTTTACTAATCTCTTCTAAATCATGAACACTTATATTTTCTTTAATTACTTTATCAGCAAGAGTCATTACTCTACTCTCATCATCCATTTTAGAAAGAACTCTAGCATGACCCATAGATATTTCACCATTTAATATTTTCTTTTGAACTTCTTCTGGTAAATTAAGAAGTCCTAAAGTATTAGTAATATGACTTCTACTTTTACCAATCTTTTTAGCTAAATCCTCTTGTCTAATATCCAAATTGTCAATTATTCCCTTATAAGCCCAAGCCAGTTCAATAGCAGTAAGATTTTCTCTTTGAATATTCTCTAACAAAGAAATCTCTCTCATTTCATCATCAGTAAATTCTTTTACAATAGCAGGAATATTTTCAAGTCCAGCAATTTTGCTAGCTCTAAGTCTTCTTTCTCCTGCAATAAGATCATAGCCTTTAATACTCTTCTTAACAATAATAGGTTGAAATACACCATAATTTTTAATTGATAGAGCAAGTTCATTAAGAGCTTCCTCATTAAATGTTTTTCTTGGTTGATAAGGATTAGGTCTAATTTCATTTATGGGTATTTCTTTAATTTCATCAGAAGAAGCATTTTCCATAATATTACTTTCAAAAGTATCAAAATCTAATACTTCACTAGAAAAAAGTTCCTCAAGCCCCTTACCTAGAGCTTTCTTCTTTTGTTCCATTTCTTTCAATAACCTCCTTTGCTAAGTTTAAATAAGCAATAGTACCTTTATTTCTAGGCTCATATTCTAGTATAGGCTTTCCATGACTAGGAGCCTCAGCAAGTCTAACAAGTCTAGGAATAATAGTATCATATACTCTTTCTTTAAAGAAACCTTTAATACTTTCTATTACCTCAATACCTAAATTAGTATTTGAAAACATAGTAAGAAGAACACCCTCAATATCTAGATTAGGATTAACTTTTCTTTGAGCAAGCATTATTGTATTAATAAGTTGCATAATACCTTCAAGAGCAAAATATTCGCATTGAACAGGAATAAGAACTGAATCAGCTGCTGCTAGTGCATTAGTAGTTAAAATACCTAAACTAGGTGGACAATCAATTAAAATGTAATCAAAATTATCCTTAACTTTACCAAGTTCTTCTTTTAATCTAATTACCCTATTAAATCTTTCTCCAGTTTCTTTAGCTCTTCTTTCAAGTTCGATAAGTTCCATATCAACACCAGCTAAATTAAGATAGGCAGGTAATAGATAAAGATTCTTACTTTTGGTCTTAATAATAGAATTCTCTATAGTTTCTTTTTTAGTTAAAACTTCATAAATACTACTTGATATATCACTCTTGTCAACACCTACTCCAGTAGTAGCATTACCTTGAGGGTCAAGGTCGACAAGTAATATTTTTTTATCTAAAACGCCTAAAGAGGCTGCTAAGTTTATACTAGTAGTGGTTTTACCAACACCACCTTTTTGATTTACAATTGCTATAATTTTTCCCATCTGCTTCACCTTATTTTCCTCATATATAATTGTATCAAAAAAATAACAAAAAAGAAAGTGCTTTTTATTTTTTTTTAGAGTTCGCACTTCATTGCTCACTATTTTTAAAGCCTAAGGTCTTTAAAAAACAATTCAAAGCCATAAGTCTTTGAATTACCAATTATATTATAAGGGTTCATCATCTTTTATTTATTTTTACTGTATTTAACCTGATATTTTCCCTGTAAACCTATATTTTTCTAGTCATTTTTATAGCCATGTGGTCTCAAAAAAGAAAAATTAGAGTTAAAGCTCTAATTTTATGATTTAATTTATTAAAAATGACGTTTACCACTAGAAGGCCCATTATCCAAAACACTACTCATGATATCATCAAGGGATAAGTTACTAGAGACATTTTCGCTAATTATTCACAATTAAAAACTCGGGTGTTCACAAAGAATTTTATAAAGTCAATAACTTACCTAGTATAAAAAATTAACAAAAGTTCTTGACATAACTAAAATAAAAATATATAATAAAATAGCATTTGACTTGGAGGTGTATTATATAATGAAAAGAACATATCAACCTAATAATAGAAAAAAAGCAAAAAAGCACGGTTTCTTTAGTAGAATAAAAGGTAATGTTTTGAAAAAAAGAAGAGCAAAAAAAAGAAAAAAATTATGTGCATAAAACATAATTTTGTTTTCTTTTTTTCTTTTTACATAAAAAAGGGAAATTATGAAGAAGATTGAAATAATAAAATCATCTCGTGAATATACCGAGATAATAAATAAAGGACAATCAAAGAAAAGTAAATATTTCAGTGTCTATTATAGAAAAAACAATACAAATAATAGATATGGAATAACTGTACCTAAAAAAACAGGTACCGCAGTAATAAGAAATAAAATAAAAAGAAGGATAAAAAACATTATTGATAATAATAAAAAAATCGTGCATAATGGTTATGACTATGTTATAATTATTAAGAAAGGAATATTAGATTTAACATATAAGGAAATAGAAACAGAATTGTTAAAACTAATTAGTATAGGTGATTAATGTGAAAAAAAACAATAAAGCAATAAAAATCATTTTAATAATATTAAGTTTAGTAATATTAACCGGTTGTACTAAGACTCTTACTGATGAAAATAAAAAAGCAGTAAAGTATGAAGAAACAGGAAAAGCACTTACAGAAAATGTATTATGTAAGCCTACGGATGAAAAAGTAATTGAATTATATAAAGAAAACAAAGTAGATATAGATAAATTACCATCATGTGAAGCATTTAAACCATTTGATGAATATGAAGGACTATGGACTACAATTTTTGTAAAACCACTTGCTTGGGCAATAATAAATATAGGTTTACTTCTAGAAAAAATAAATATCAGTAAAGGAGTAGCAAATGGATTAGCCATAGTATTATCTTGCTTAATAATAAGATTAATAGTATATCCACTTACAAGAAAAACTGCTATGCAATCAGAAAAAATGAAAGAAGTACAGCCACAATTAGAAAAATTAGAAAAAAAATACAAAGATAAAACAAGTGAAGAAGATCAAAAAAGAAAAGCTGAAGAAATGATGGCAATATATTCTAAGAGTAAAATAAATCCATTATCAAGTTGCCTATTATCATTTATTCAAATACCACTATTATTTGCATATTTAGAAGCAATCAATAGAACACCAGTAATATTTGAAAACAAGTTCTTGAAATTAGATATGGGAACAACAATATCTCACGGAATAATGTCTAATTTATGGTATATTTATGTGCTATTCTTAATATTAATACTAGCAACATCTTATCTATCATTTAGAAAAACATTAAAAGATCAAACAGCAATGGCAAAACAAATGAAAGGAACAATTTACTTTATGTTAGCAATGATTTTAATTGCAGCATTTAGTTTACCAGTAGCATTAGGATTATATTGGATAACATCTTCAATATTTACTATACTACAAAATATGCTAGTAGAAAGAAAGAAGGTTAAGAACTAATGAATAAATATTATTATGAAGGAAAAACAAAAGAACAAGCAATAGAATTAGCAATAGCAGATTTAAAAATATCTGAAGAAGATTTAATAGTAAACTCAGTAGAAGAAAAGACAGGATTACTAAAAAAATCAGTTAAAATAGAAGTTCTTAATATAAATGAAATCATATCATATATAAAAGAAACAATAAATGAAATAATAAAAAAAATGAATGCAGAAGCAAACCTTGAAGTAAGAAGAAGAGAAGAAAACATCTCAATAACAATATTTTCTGATAATAATGCAATACTTATTGGAAAAAATGGGAAAAATGTGTCAGCACTTCAATTGTTAATAAGGCAAATTGTTAATTCAAAATTAAATAAACCACTATCGATAATAATTGATGTTGGAAATTATAAAGAAAAAAGAGCAAAAAATATAGAATATCTAGCCAAAAAGTTAGCAAGAGAAGCATATAAAACAAAAACAGAAATAACAATGGACAGTATGAATTCATATGAAAGAAGAATAGTTCACTCAGTACTAGCAGATGATAAGTATGTTTATACAGAATCAACTGGTGAAGAACCAAATAGAAAAGTAGTAATAAAATTAAAAGGAGAGTAATCTTCTTTTATTTTTATTATATAAATAACAAGTTTAGTTTAATAATAAAATATTTACTTTCTTTTTTTTTCATACTGTGATAAAATACTATGGAAGAAAGAAGGAGTATACCATGGAAGATACAATAGCGGCAATATCTACAACTACTGGAGTAGGAGCGATATCAATAATAAGAATAAGCGGTAGTGATGCACTAGAAATAGTAAATAAAGTATTTACAAAAGACTTAACAAAAGTAAAAACACATACTATTAATTATGGATTTATTAAAAATAAAGAAGAAAAAATAGATGAAGTTTTAGTTTCCGTAATGAAAGCACCCAAAACATTTACATGTGAAGATGTAGTAGAAATAAATTGCCATGGTGGAATAGCCACTACTAATAAGGTATTAGAAGTACTTTTAGAAAATGGAGCTAGACTTGCTGAACCAGGTGAATTTACTAAAAGAGCATTTTTAAATGGAAGAATAGACTTACTTGAAGCAGAAGCAACTATGGACTTAATATCGTCAAAAGCTGAATCAGCAAGAAAAATATCAATAAATACATTAACTGGAGAAACATCAAATCTGATAAAAAAATTAAGAAGTGAATTAATAGCAATAATAAGTAATATAGAAGTAAATATAGATTATCCAGAATACGAGGATATTGAAGTACTGACAAATGATAGTATTCTTCCAAATGTCATAGAATTTAAAACAAAGTTAGAAGAAATAATAAAAAAGTCAGAAGATAGTAAAGTAATTAAAGAAGGGATAAAAGTAGGAATAATAGGAAGACCAAATGTAGGAAAAAGTAGTCTCTTAAATTCACTGATAGAGGAAGAAAAAGCAATAGTTACAGATATTCCCGGAACTACAAGAGACATAGTAGAGGGGAATTTAATTTTAGATGGAATAACTCTAAACATCATAGATACAGCAGGAATTAGACAGACAAATGATAGAGTTGAACAAATTGGAGTAGAAAGAAGTTTAAAAATAATTGACACTTCAGATTTAGTAATTTACATACTAAATAATAATGAAAAAATAACTTATGAAGAAAAAGAATTATTAGAAAAAATAAAAGATAAGAAAAAAATAATTGTAGTAAATAAAATAGATTTAGAAAATAAGTTAGATAAATCACTTTTAGATAATTATATAGAAATATCAGTAAAAGAAAATATTGGAATAAATAAAATAAAAGAAGAAATAAAAAGATTGTTTAATATAGGAGAAATAACTTCAAATGATATGACATATCTATCAAATGCTAGAAGTATTTCTTTATTAAAAAAATCACTAAATAATATAAATGAATCTATTGATGAAATAAAAAATAGTAGTCCAATAGATATAGTAGAGTTAAATTTAAAAGAAGCATGGAATAACCTAGGAGAAGTAATTGGAGAAACATACACAGATGAATTATTAGATGAGTTATTTAGTAGATTTTGTTTAGGAAAGTAGGTGACAAAATGAATTATGAAGTAATAGTAGTAGGAGGAGGCCATGCTGGATGTGAAGCAGCGGTAGCATCTTCTAGAAAAGGTCATAAAACACTTTTAGTAACAGGAAGCATTAATAATATAGCAACAATGCCATGTAATCCTTCTATAGGAGGTTCCGCTAAAGGAATAATTGTAAGAGAAATAGATGCACTAGGTGGTGTTATGGGAGAAGTAGCGGATAAAACATTGATACAAATGAAAATGTTAAATTATGCAAAAGGCCCAGCGGTAAAATCACTTCGTGCTCAAGCAGATAAAATAACATATCCAAAAGAAATGTTAAAACTACTGAATGAAGAAAAAAATCTAACAATCAAAGAAGCAATGGTTGAAGATTTAATAGTCAAAGATAATACTGTTTATGGAGTAGTTTTAGATAATGAAGAAAAAATAACATCAAATATTGTTATACTAACTACTGGAACATACTTAAAATCAGATATTTTAATAGGAAATACAAGAACAAGAAGCGGTCCTCATAATGAAAAACCATCAATGCATCTATCAGATAATTTAAAAAAATATGGATTTAAAATATTGAGATTAAAAACAGGAACTCCACCTAGAATTGACAGAAGTACCATTGATTTTACTAAGACAAAAAGAGAAGATGGAGATAAAAAATACTATACATTTTCTCATACAAATCCCCCTGTATACAATATAGATAATCAACAGCCCTGTTATTTAATATATACAACAGAAGAAACAAAAAAGATAATAAAAGAAAATTTAAATAAATCAAGTATGTATGGAGGTTTAGATGATATAACAGGAGTAGGACCAAGATATTGTCCATCAATTGAAGACAAAATGGTAAGATTTAGTGATAAAGAAAAACATCAATTATTCTTAGAACCAGAAAGTCTATATTATGATGACATATATTTACAAGGATTCTCAACTAGTATGCCTAAAGAAGTACAAGAAAAAATGGTTCATTCTCTTCCAGGATTAGAAAATGCAAAAATATTAAGATATGCTTATGCCATAGAGTATGATGCAATTTATCCAACACAAGTAAAACCAAATCTAGAAACCAAAGTATTAAATAATCTTTTTACTGCAGGACAAATAAATGGAACAAGTGGTTATGAAGAAGCAGCTTGTCAGGGTTTAATCGCCGGCATTAATGCAGCACTAAAATTAGAAGGTCAAGAACCATTAATACTAAAAAGAAACGAAGCATATATAGGAGTATTAATAGATGACTTAGTAACTAAAGGAACAAGAGAACCATATCGTATGTTAACATCTCGCGCTGAATATCGCCTATTACTAAGACATGACAATTCTGATTTAAGATTAAGAGAATATGGTCATAAAGTAGGATTGATAAATGGAGAAAAATATAGTAAATTCATAGAAAAGAAAAATAATATAGAAGAATTAATAAGAAAAATAAAGGAAACAAAGATAATTGTAGATAATGAAAAAAGAAGAATTGGAACAACAGTGTATGAATATCTAAAAAATCCCTCTACTAATTTACAAAATATAATAGAAACATATAATTTAGATTTAAAATATAACGATGAAGTAATTGAAGAAGTAGAAATACAAATAAAATATGAAGGCTATATTAAAAAAATAGAAAGAGAAGCCGAAAAAATGTTAAAAAATGAAGAAAAGCAAATACCAGAAGATATAGATTATGATAAAGTTCCTAATTTAGCTAGCGAAGCAAGACAAAAATTAAAAGAGGTAAGACCATTAAACATTGCTCAAGCAATAAGAATAAGTGGAGTAAATCCTTCAGATATATCAATATTATTAATATATTTAAGGAAGCATTATAATGAATAAAGAAACATTTATAAAAGAATTAAAAAAAATAAATATAAATATAGATGAAAAAACAATATCTATGCTAGCAAATTA
>CAMFBT010000013.1 GCA_945948625.1 uncultured Mycoplasmatota bacterium
ATTAGATTAAATAATATAGCGAGAAAACAAATGGAACTATTAAAAAATAATAAGTCATTTAATAATCTTGAATACATTGAAAATAAAGTTAATAATAAACAAGAGCTACCAGTATAAAAAATGATTCACATAAGTGAGTTCTTTTTTATTTATAGAAAAAACAGTAATAAATTCTTTTTGAATATTATATATCTTCATAGAGAAAATCTAGTATTTCTGATTCTGTCATATTACTATTACTACATAATCTTTAACAGATAAGATACTTGGTAATTTAAGAAATTATTCTTTTAATTTAATCGATTCAGAAATTATAATTAATTCGCTACTTATTTGATTTCTTTTTTCATCTATAGACAAATTAGAAAATGCTTTTTTTAATTCTTTATTGTTTTGTATTTCTGTAGCTAGTTGTATTCCTTGTTTTATTTCTTGAAATTTTTTATAAAAATCTATACTTTAACTTATGATAACTAAGTTATAAGTATATATTACTAAAAAACTTATAAATAATATAGATTATTTTAGTGCTATACTATTTTTAAATTTTCTATATGACAAAATCTAAAAGTATGATAAAATAATATATATAAATATTATTTATAGGAAGTGATGTAATGGATCAAAATAAAATTGGTAATTTAATAAAGGAACTTCGTAAAAAAGACAATTTAACACAAGAGAAATTTGCAGAAAAATATGGAGTTACATATCAAGCAGTTAGTAAATGGGAAAATGGTAAAAATATTCCTGATATTTCTTTATTAAAACAAATATGTGATGATTATAATATTAATATAGATGACTTACTTAAAGGAAAAAATAATAGTAATAAAAATGATAGAAAAAAAGTTATATATATAGTTATAGGCTGTATAATTCTTTTAATACTAGTATTATTTTTAATATTTCATGATGATTCTTTTACATTTAAAACAGTAACTTCTAATTGTTCTAATTTCGAGATATCCGGAAGTATTGCTTATAATAAAAATAAATCATATTTATACATTTCTAATATAGATTATTGTGGTGAAAAAGATGATAATTTATATATTAAAATAGATTGTATATTATATGAAATTAAAGACAACATAAAAAAAGAAATAGGTAGTAGTAGTTATGATAAAGGTGTTAAAATTAAGTTAAATGACTTCTTAAAAGACGTCAATTTCAATATAGATAACTTCTCTAGGGAGTGCAAAAATATTGAAGATGGAAATATTGAACTTGAAATTAATGCTACAATGGAAGACTCAAATATTATTACTTATAAAGTTCCACTTTCTCTAAATAAAAGTTGTTCCTAGATTAATTCAACTTTAAGTTTAGTTTTTCAACTTTTATTTTATAGAAAAAATAATTAAAATGTTTTATGATTGAGTAGAGGTGTTAGAAATGAAAAAGAAATTATTAATAGGAATAGGGGTAGTTTTAGTTATATTATTTGGAGTATTTGGATACATATATATAAATAACAAAAACCAAAATATTGATGGTAAGAAATTTGCAGAAGAATATGGAACAGTTACTGAAGATAATGTTTTTGTATATAGAAGTATAGATGAAATAATCAATATATTAGAACATGGAACAGGAGTTGTTTATTTAGGATTTCCAGAATGTCCTTGGTGTAAAGCATATGTTACATATTTAAATGAAGTTGCTATCAATAATGATGTTGAAAAAATATATTATTATAATATTTTAAATGATAGAAAAGAAAATACAGAAAATTATAAAAAAATTGTCGATATACTTCAAGAATATTTAAAATTTGATGAAGAAGGAAATAAAAGAATTTATGTTCCTGCAGTAATAGCGGTCAAAGATGGTAATATAGTAGATTTTGATGATGAAACAGCATGGGATACTAAAGGATACAAAACTCCTGAAGAATACTGGAAAAATGAAGATTTAGATGGCCTAAAGAAAAAATTAACTTTGATGTTTGAAGAAACTAATACAAATATATGTACTACAGATTGTAATAAATAGAGGAAAAAATGAATAATTTAGTTAAAATAAATGATAAAATATATTATATAGATGGTTTAACCAAAGTAGGTATTATTAAAATAAATGATAATGATGTTTGCCTAATAGATAGTGGTAATGATAAAGATGCAGGAAGAAAAATTAAAAAGATACTTGAAGAAAATAATTGGAATTTAGTAGCTATTTATATCACTCATTCCAATGCAGATCATATTGGAGGTAATAAATATCTCCAAAAAGAGTATGGATGTAAAATATATGCTTATGGCATTGAAAAAACTTTTACATCAAATACTATTTTAGAATCATCATTTCTATATGGTGGCTATCCATTTGATGACTTAAGACATAAGTTTCTAATGGCAAAGGATAGTGAATGTGAATATTTAACTAACGATGTATTACCATCATTTATGGAAATAATAAAATTACCAGGACATTTCTTTGATATGATAGGATTTAAAATAGATAATGTATATTTTATAGCAGATTCTCTTTCTAGTAAAAGTGTTTTAGATAAATATCAAGTTGGATTCATTTATGATGTTAGAGAATATTTAAACACATTAGAAAAAATAAAAAACATTTCTGATGGTATATTTATACCTTCACATGCTGAAGCAACTTCTGATATTAAACCACTAGTAGACTATAATATAAATAAAGTACATGAAATTATTGATAAAATATTAGATATTTGCAGTAGTCCTATATCTTTTGAAGATATTCTAAAAGAAATATTTACATACTATAATTTAATTATGAATAGTCAGCAATATGTACTTGTAGGAAGTACAATAAAGTCTTATTTATCTTATTTGAAAGATATAGAAAAAATAGAAGTTATATTTGAAAATAACAAGATGTTATGGAAAAAAATATAAAAAGCAGAATTCATCTGCTTTTTTAACTTAACGCTATATCTAATGTCATCATAATAGAGAAACCTATTAATGTAAATAATGCCATTAAATCTTTCTTCTTATTAGTTTGTGATTCTGGTATCAATTCCTCAATTACTACATAAATCATTGCACCTGCTGCAAAAGAAAGTAGAAAAGGTAATAATGTCCTAATTTTTAATACTAATAGAGCACCAATTACTCCTGATATTGGTTCCACAATACCACTTAATTGTCCCCAGAAGAAAGCTTTTTTTCTATTCATTCCTTCTCTTCTTAAAGGAACACTTACTGCTGTTCCTTCAGGAAAGTTTTGAAGTCCTATACCAAATGCCAAAAGAAGAGCAGAAGAAATAGTAGCACCATTTAAACCATATGCCGTCGAACCAAAAGCAACTCCAACAGCTAATCCTTCCGGTATATTATGAAGAGTAATAGAAAAAATTAACATTAAGCATCTTTTAAAACTTTTAGTACTTTTTTCCTCATTTTTATTTTTAGATATCCTTTTATCTATGTGATTAAATACCTTATCTCCAACAAAAAGAAGTAATCCACCAGAAAAGAATCCAAGAAAAGCAACTACCCATGATATCATATTTAAACTTTCAGCCATCTCCATAGCGGGTTCTAGTAATGAGAAAAAAGAAGCAGCAATCATGACACCAGCAGCAAATCCAAGCATAGCATCCATTACATTTTTTTTAACATTTTTAAATAGAAATACTAAAGCCGATCCTAATGCAGTAACATTATAAGTAAATAAAGTAGCTACTAGTGCTAAAATAGTAGGATTTATATTCTCTAAAAACTTTAACATTTACAATCAACTCCACACTAATATAGTATGATTAATAGTTATAGTTGTATGGGCTTTAGTATAATAAAAGAAGAGACTTTATAAAGCCTCTTTATTTAAACAGTAGTTATATTACCTACTGTATTATTATTATATACTTCTATTTTCTTTTTATACATTTTTTTATTAAAATAGTTAAAAATATTATAATATGAATTATAAATAATATTAAAAATACATATGGGTAATAAGTAATTAAATAGTGATTATAAGTTGTATTATTTTTAAATATAGTAGAAGCTACTATTATTAATAATGCTATAATTATTAAATTTAATATTTTATTATTTTTATTTCCTTTTATATAAAATATAGGAATAGTAATAGTAATAAAAGAACTTAAAATCCATTGAATTGATAAAAAGTTTTCAATTCTATCTATAAATCCAAATATAGATATTTTCTTTAATGTTGTATAAGCAGGATATTGAAATAGTTCTAAAAGATATTTACCTAGACAAGAACTTGTTACCAATGAAATAAAGAAAATCATTAAAGCTATTACTATATATGATATAAATAAATATTTGTTTGTTTTTTTATTATTTTCAATATCTTTTTTTGGTATTATTAATAACGAATAAATAGGAGAGGTAAGTAAAAGACTATAAAGTATTCCAGCAGCAGTAGGAGACTTTATTCCATACTCCAAAACTGGCTTTAAATTATCTAATTTTACTTCAGGAATTAATCCTACTACTTCTAAAATAAAGAGAATAATAATTATTATTACATAAATACAACTTGTTTTTGTAATCGCTGGTATACCTTTATTTAAAGAAAAAAATATAGCTAAAGAAATTATTATTATTACAATGATAATAGGAGTATTAGTTAAATATTGCGAAATAATAAAATTACTCATATTAAATAACATAGTTACCGCTACAGCAAAATATAATATCACTAGAAGAATATTAATAATAGTACCTAGTATTTTTCCAAATATTATTTTTGTTTTTTCATATATAGGTTTGTCTATCTCATAATTAAATAAATATAAAAGTAATAATAGAGGAATAATCCCTAATAAAGTACCTATCATAACTCCAATATAAGCATCAATACCTGCTATTTTAATTGTTATATAAGGAGCAAGTCCAAGACTACAAGAAAAAAGAAGTAAAAACATAGTACTTGTTAATTCTAGGTTAGTTATTTTCTCTTTCATACTTTATACCTCCTAGTGTATTTCCTTTCTCGTATAATTTTATATTTGATTTTACTTCTAATTCTATATTTGGAAATGTAGTTTCGTACCAATTACTACAATACCTTTTAAAATATTTATGATCTGTACGATAATATAACTCTTGAAAACCAAACATATCAGTATTATATTTTTCTCTTATTTTATTAAAATTATCTTTTATCATATTTTCTATTTCTTTATTAAAATATTTATTTAGTTCTTCTACTGTTTTCATATTTTTTATATTTTTATTAGTATGAAATTCTTTAATCTTAGAGAAACCTGATATTTCTATAGTTATCTTATTATCTTTAATATCAAGTTTTTGTTTAGTTTTTATTCTATTTGGTTCAAATACAACATAACCATCTTCATATGGTATTTTTAATATAGTTTTAGTTAAATTTCCATTTATAAGATTAACAGTTTTAGATTCTTCTTCACTCAAATAACCTAATATTTTACCATCTTTTATAGCAGAAGTTGTTCCAACCTTTACCATAGTTTTAGGAATTGATGTAGTTATGTTTTCTTTTTCATCACCAATATCAGAACTACCATATAGTATCATTGAAGGTAATACTATTTCTAAATTAGGATCTAAATACATATTTAAAAGTTCATTTATTGTTACTTCTTGTGTTAATCCTAGTAACTTATTTTGAACCTCCAGCGATTCAAGAATATTTGATGAAGAAAAATTAGTTAAAAGAGATTGAATAGTAATTCCCTTAGTACTTTCATCTGTTTTAGCTATAATTACCTTTATTTCAGTTCTTGTTTCAGGCTCTCTAGAAAAGAATTCTAAAAATTCCTCCAAATGATTATTTATAATTTCTTCACTTACCAATATTATTTCTAATTGTGATAAATATAATTGTCTAGGAGACTCTAATACAGTATTTCGAAAAGCCTCTTGAATAGATGGAGCAACACTTGTAAAGTTTACAAAAGGAGAGTTATTTGAGGCACTGACATCTTGTTGTTTAATAGGATTAATAACTTCCGATATTAAAATAAAATTATTATCTTTGTAGTCAATACTTACTGCTGTCGTTATACCAAGTTCATTTAATTCTCTATAATTATAACATCCACTTAATAGAGGTAATAATAATATGATATATTTAATTTTTTTCATCTGATACCTCCCTTATAATATTATTTGTTAAATACTTATTTCTTTTATTTCTTTTTAATAAAGGAAACTTAATAATACTATTTTTTATATCTTCAGATAAAGGAGTATAAGGCATCATATATGATTTTCCAAATGAAGTAATACTACATAGATTTATTGTAAAAATAATAAATACAATAAAGATACCAAACATTCCAATAGTAGTTCCACCAAGCATAAATAAAATACGATACCATTTTATAGCATTAGAGAGTTCAGGTTCTACAAAAATTAATGAACTAATCGCAGTAATTGCCACAACTATTATCATAATAGGAGATACTATTCCAGCATTAACCGCGGCTTCTCCAAGAATTAAAGCACCAACTATAGAAAGAGCAGAATTTGATATATTAGGTATTCTATAATCACTTTCCCTTAATATTTCAAATGATAAAAACATAAGTAATGCTTCAAAAAAAGCTGGAAAGGGTACTGTACTCCTTTGAGAAGCAAAACCAGTAAGTAATTCTAAAGGAATCATTTCTTGATTAAATGTAGTAAGTGCAATATATACACCAGGAGTAAAAATAGTTATTACAAAGGCAATATATCTTAAGATTCTAGTTAATGAATTATTTATATATTTAGAATCTTTGTCATCTTGAGACAAAAAGAAATCATTTAAAAATACAGGCAAAATAATAGCGAAAGGACTATTATCTATAACAATTACAACTTTACCTCTCAAAAGAGAACTTACTACTTTATCCGGTCTTTCAGTAGTAATAGTGGTAGGAAATATAGTTTTAGTTTCCTTTTCTATTAATGATTTTATAGTACCAGAATCTACTGCACTATCTATTTCTATAAGATTTAATCTTTCAATAATTTTATCTTTTAAATTCATATCAGTTATTCCATCAATAGTTAAAATACTAATTTTATTTTTAGTATATCTTCCAAGTTCTAAATCATCATTCCATAATTTATTTGTTTTTAATCTTCTTTTAATTAATCCTATATTTGTTTCAATATTTTCACAAAAAGCATCCATGGCACCACGAATAGTAGTCTCTGTCATAGGCTTTTCTATACTTCTTGATAAATTCTTTTTTACTTCTAAAGCTAAAGAATAATCATTTTCAATTAAAAGAATCACAAAACCATTATTTAAATATTTGGTAATATCATTATAATTATTTATTTCTTTTATTTTAATATTTGAAATATTATTTTTAATAACATCATACAATAACTGTTTTTCATCGTATATTTTATCTATATAATCTAAACTACGATAAATATAATTAGACATTTTATCTTGATCAGTTAAAGTCTCGTTATATATAATATCTACTTTAATATTCTTTATATATTTTTCTCTATATATTATATATGAACTATTATTAGTTTCATCTCTTATTTTTTTGATAATTTTATTATTCATATTTTACACCTCGTTATTATTATGGTAAAAATATACAATATTATAATTAGTTTTATTTTAAGTCTATTTAATTTTAAATAATATGTAAAATAAAAACCATATCAATTGACAAAAAGTACAAAAAAAATTATAATTATACTAGAGGTGGTTTAGTGTGAACTATACGAATAGAGAAGTAGTAAGAAGATTAAAACAATATGATATGTTTTTAAATAGTCTTAATTTAACTAATGATGATATTCAAAGAGATAGAATATGTGACCAATTAGATAAAATAGAAAAACAAATACTATTAGAGACTAATTCAGAGTATGAAGAAGAATACTTAATGCTACTTAGTACAAAAACTAAATATATAGAAGAAGAGAAGACTAGACTTAGAAATATAATATCTTTAATTAATGAAAGAAGAGAATATTTAGATAAAAGAAAGAAAGAACATAAAAAAATTACCGGTTCATTGGTAGAACTTACAACTTTTTTGGGTGAAGATAAACTAGTCACTTTTGAAAAAAGATTAGAAATAATTGAAAAATATCAAAAAAACAAAATTAAACAAGAAGAATTAATTAAAGATATGAAAGTTCTTGATATTAAAATAAGTGAAGCATCAAGAAATGTAAAAGCAAATACAAGACTTAATGAAAGTTTAGAAAAAAAGATGATTTCTTTAGTAGGAAGAACTTTAGAAAAACAAGGATTATATAAATTAGTAGATAAAAAAGAAGAAATACAAAAGAAATATTCCGAATTTAAATATGCACTTGCTCTTGCTAAAGATAACTTAAAGAGTGCTAAAGAACTTGAGGATTCAGAATATATTTTAGAATGTAATAATATGCTTGAGGATATTAATTTACTTTATACCATGTATAATGAACAAATCAATATAATTAATCTTATTAACATATTTGAAAATAAAACCTCTAATTATGAAGAATTACTTGAAAAAAGGGAAAAAATTAATGATATTTTAAAAAATATTACAGGTACAGAATTATTTAAAGAACTTGATAATGAACTTTCTAAACAATATAATACCATTAAATTAGAAGAACAAGATATCAAGACTTATGATTTTCTAAAGAATGAAAGAGAAAATAAAAACAAAATATTATATGAAATAGAAGAAGAAAATAATTCAAAAGATTTTAAAAATGTTTTAGAAGAATTAATTAAAAATGAAAATAGATTACATGAAGAAGAAATAAAGAAAGCAAAAAAAGAGGAATATCAAGAAAGACAGAAAAAACTTCTTGAAGAACAAAAAATTGAGGCTGCTAGAGTAAAAAGACAAAAATTAATTGAAGAAATAAAACTTAAAGAGCAATTAGAAACTGCAGAAAAAATGAAAAAGTTACAAGAAAAAACAGTTATCAAAAAAGAAACTGAAGCAAAAAAGGAAAAACAAATAATTAATGATTTTGATAATATCATACCAAAAGAAAAAGAAGAGATGCTTGATATTAAAAATCCATTAAAAGATAAAACTCTAGATGATATTATTTCTAGCAGAAGTGATTTCGATACTGATGAATTATTTGAAAATACTAAGATTGTTCCAAATAAACCTCTTCAAAATAATATCTTTGAAGAAAAAATAAATACTATTGAAGAAGAAAATATTCCACCTTTATGGGATATACCTAAAACAGATACAGAAACAGAAGAAATAACAAAAACTCCTGAAAAACAATATGAAGAAAGTATAGATTTATTTAAACAAAATGATACATCAAAGGAATTAAATATTGTTACTCCAGAACCAGAAAAAGAAGAAATTAATGCTAAAGATAGTATTTATGATATTTTAGAAAATAATAAAAATATCATATGGAAAACTACAGATACCACTTCAAATAATAATTCTATACCAGTTATTGGAAACAATAAATTAAAACCCGAAATTATTAATGATGGTGGTATGTCATTTCCAGATTTAAAAAAGAAAGAGGGTGAAGTACTATGGAAGGAAACTCTATAAAATCTTTTGAAAACTTATGTAAAATCTTTGAAATGAGAATCAAACTTGACAAAGAAAAACATAATAAAACACCTAATGAGGTAATCGAAAATTATGAAAAATATTCAAAAAAAATAGATTCCATATATAATAAAGAGTTTGAAAAAGAAATTAGAAGTTTAATATCCACTGAACCAACTTTAGAAAAAGAAGAAATTAGATTAAAGAAACTTATTAAATTACTTGAAGATAGACTTGAGAAAAGAAAAGAACTTGAAGATAGATTTTATACTGCTACTGGTAGATATATAGAAGGATTCCAATTAATTGCTTCTGAAGAAGAATTAGAAGACAAGAAAAAAAGACTTGAATTAATAAATAGATATTTAACTACAAAAAATGAAATTGATGAAATAACTTCTAGTATTAGTAAACTAAAAGATTCACTAAAAGAACTTGAAGATAAAAAAGAAGAATATGTAAATAAGAATAAAATTATGGAAGAAAGTCTATATTCCACATTTATATCATGTATAAAAAATGATGATTTTTTCCTTGATGTTAATGAAGACAATTGTAGTTCTATATTATCTGATGTTTTAGATAAAGTAAGAGAAAATGAAGAAACACTTGAAGTAACATTAGATAGTGTTAAAAGTCTTATGGATAATGGTTCATATGATGATTATACTTCATTTACAGAGGAAGCAGAAAAAAGTTATTATGTTTGGAAAAATAGAGAAATTATATTAAAAATATATCAACTTGTAATTAATTTTGAAGATGATTTTGAACAAATTATGTTAAAAAGAGAAAAAATAAGTGACTTGCTTGAAGATAGAAAACATATTAAAACAAAGTTACACATAGACGATTCTGATGAACTTCTAGATTTTGAAAACGAATTAATAAATCAAAGAGATGATTTAACTAGTGAGAAAGAAATTCTAGAAAATATCATTAATTATAGTAGTAGAATTAAATTTAAGGAAGAAAGACTTGCAGAATTAGATGAAGTGATTAATTCTTATGAAATACTTACTATTCTAAGAGAATATGGAATTATTGAAACATATGATTTAGATGAAGAAGATAAAAATAGTAGTTCTTTAGAAGAAGAAAGCAATATACCACCAGTTCTAGAAGACATTATTAATGACACTATAGATCCATATCGTATTAAAGAAGTAATAGATTATCCTAAAACATTAAATATAGGACTTGCTAAATTAAAAGGAGAGAGTGTTAGAGAAAGTGTTAATAGAAAACTAAATCCAAAATCTAAAGACAGTGTATTTGATGATTTTACTAAAGATATAAATACTAATAACAATGTTATAGAAGAAAGTAATACAACTGCTGAAAAAGAAGCTACTATAACATTTGAAGAAAACAATAATCTAAATCCAAGTTTAAATAATAATAGTCCTATTTGGGAAGTACCAAGTGATATAACATTAAGTAATAAAGAACTTGATCCAGAAATTAATAAAGTTATAGTTAATGATATAAAAGAGAATAAAGAAAAATCAACTTCTATTCCAGTTTGGACTACAGATTTAAATAATGATAATATTCCTAAAAAAGAAGAAAATACTAATGAAATTAACAATAATATGTTTTGGGTACCATTCTCTGATACTAATATAAATAATAATTCTTTTCCAAATATAAATATACCAATAAATAATAATAATAATAATAATAATAAAGATAATTTAAATTTTCCTAGTATTAATTAAAGGAGATGAATTTATGTTAGAAATAGATAAAGTAGTAATTCTTGAAAACGGGGAAGAATATTTAGTATTAGATAAAGTTTTATATGAAAATATTGAATATTATTATATAGCCAAATTAAATGATACCAAAACAGATATCGAAAATAATTATAAATTAGTTACTATAAAAGAAGAAGATGGAAATAAAATATTAAAAGAAGTAACAGGAGTAGAAACATTAAAAAAGATACTTCCACTATTTGAAAATAGTATATAAAATAAAATTAGATGATAAAAAGTCTAATTTTTTTGATATAATATACTTACAAGTGAGGAGAAATTATGCAAAGATATTTTGTAAAGAAAAAAGAGAACAATACCTTTTTATTAGAAGAATCAGATATTAGACATATAAAAAAAGTAATGCGAATGAATATCAATGACAACATTGAAGTAGTATATAATAATAAATTATATATATGTAAAATAACTAGTTTAGAACCATTTAGTATTATTACTATGGAAGAAATCTATGAAGAAGAAAAATCTAACTTAGATCTAACAATAGCTATAGGATTAGTAAAAGAACAAAAAATGGATTTAATACTACAAAAACTAACAGAACTTGGAGTAAACAAAATAATACCAGTTAGTATGGAAAGAAGCATTGTAAAGTTAGATAAAGAGAGATTTGCTAAAAAGAAAATAAGATGGGAATCAATTTGTAAAGAAGCAAGTGAACAATCAAAAAGAACAAATATACCAATAATTACTGATATAATGAGTATAGATGATTTAACAAAGTTAAATTATGACATCAAATTAGTAGCATCAACAAAAGAAAAAGACAAACTTTTAAATTACTATTTACAAAATATAGGAGCATGTGCTAAAATTATAATGGTAATAGGTCCCGAAGGTGGTATAAGTGATAAAGAAGAAAGTTTATTATGTAGTAGAGGATATAATAGAGTATCCTTTGGGAAATTAATATTTAGAGTAGAAACCGCTGCAATATATGTAGCATCAATTTTCAATTTTAGTAGCAGTAAGAGGTGAAAAAATGATTAGTTCATTTAATAATTTTTATAACAATTTATCTAGTGATGGTATATTTTTCTTTTGGATAATAGTTTTTTTATTTATATTTTTAATTATTTTAACAATCATATTAATATCTAAAAACAAGAAATTAATTAAAATAATAAGAGAAGAAGAACAAAAAGAAAATAATAATTATATTACAAATAATTCAGGTAAAGAAGAAAATAATATTCCTAAAGAAGAAAAAATAGAAATAAAAGAAGAACCTAAAATAGAAATAGAAGAAGAAATAGCACCACCAGTAATAGATAATCCAAAAACAAATATAAAGGAAGAACCAAAAGAAAATGGTTTATATCAAAAAAATATTTTAAGAGAAATGTCTAGTAGAGAGCAGACATCTCCTATACATATAGAAAAAAAAGAAGAATACATAAAAAAAGAAAATCTTGATAACTTTGATTTCAATAAAAATAATTATGATAACGGATTAGGAATGATAATTGAAGATCCAAATATATCAGTATTAGAACAAATGGAAGATCATTATGAAATAAATGATAATATGAAGTTTGCAAGTGATATAGTAGAAAAAATGGAAGAGGAAATAAAACCTTCTAATATAGAACTAACTGAATTTGAAAAAAAGCAAGAGGAAGAAGCAATAATTAGTTATGATGAATTATTAAAAGTTAAAGATAAAATATATAATATAACTGAAGATGAAGATACAGATGAATTCATAGATGAACTTAAAAACTTTAGATTAGATTTACAATAAGCATAGCAATATGCTTATTTTTTGACATTTATTTCAAAATAATAGTTATATACTTATATAAAGGTGATACAATGAAGGGTAAAATGAAATTAAAAAATACTGGAAAAAAAAGAATAAGAAAAACCTTCTTCTATTTAATAATTATATATATAATATTTTCTATTACCTTTTATTATTCATTAAAAAATAGTACAAAAATAGATAATACAAAGTTTATTAATTTCCTTTTAAATGGAGGTAATAGTCATATGATAAGTGATTATAAAGTAATAGACATAGTAAATAAAAGTACAGATTTCTTATTCAATATAGATATAACTAATCCAAGTAGTATATTAGATAAAGGAATACTAATGTATGGTAATAATGAAAAAATACTAGAATTATCTCATAATGATGATTATAGTAATTTAGAAGAATTAAAAAAAATAAGTTCCTATATAGAAGATCCAAATCCAGTAGATATAAATAATCCAATAATCTATATTTATAATTCACATCAACTAGAAAATTATGATAATACCAATCTAGAAATATATGGAATAACTCCTAATGTATTAATGGCTTCATATTTATTAAAAGAAAAATTAAATAATAAGGGATTATCCACAGTAGTAGAAGATACTAATATGACAGAATTTTTAAATATAAATGGTTGGGACCATGCTAGTTCATATAAAGCATCAAGAATATTTATTTTAGATAAAAAAAGTAAATATAATTCATTAAAATATTTTATAGATATACATAGAGACTCTGTAGAAAAGAATATTACTACTACCAATATAAATGGTAAAAATTATGCAAAAATACTTTTTGTAGTAGGTTTAGAACATAATAATTATAAAGAAAATCTAAGTACTGCTGAAAAAATAAATACCATAGCAAATAAATATTATCCAGGATTATCAAGAGGAATATATAAAAAAGAAGGACCTGGAGTAGATGGAATATATAATCAAGATATTAGTTCAAACAGTATTTTAATAGAAGTAGGAGGTAAAGATAATAATATAGATGAAGTACTAAATACTACTGAAGCAATATCTAACATATTATATTATTATATAAAGGAGTGAATTTATGAATAAAAAGAAAATATTTAAAGTAGTATTCATAATTTTATTCGTGGCCTTTATTATTAGTTATGCTATAGAAAAAACAGGATATTATGAATATAATCTTCAAAATAAAATGATAATGACAACTGAGGCAATGGAAAAATTTGAAAAAGATGTAAGTGAAGGAAAAGATGTAAGAAGAGAAGATTATTTAGTAAGTACAGATAAAGATTACTCTAGTATTTTAACTAAGGGAACAAATAAAGTATCAATGAAAGTAAATAATATGTTAAAAAAAGGTATAGAAGGAGTATTCAAAGTACTAAGTAGTTTTGTAGAAAATTAATTACCTATGAAGCCTAAGGTCTTCATAGGAATCATAGAGCCTTTATGTCTCTATGATTTCATCATGTTTGACAAAATAAAACACATTTGCTACAATAAAAGGCATCTTGGGGAGGTTATTATGAAAAAAGAACAAATAAATAATCTATATATGGAGAGAATGTACTTAATAGGTAGAGCATTACTTAAATATTTTAATGGTTTAGAAATAACAGATGAAGAAGCATACCTAATTTCAAAAATTGAAGACAAAGATATTATACCAGCAATTAGAACAGTACAATTAAATAATAATCAAATAAATAATCATTTTGCAGAAAGTACTACTAAAATAAAGTTTGCAGGATATCAATATAAATTAAAAAAAACAAAGTAAGATTTCTTTTAATCTTACTTTGTTTGTTTATACTATGTGATGTGAGCAATTTTATTGACAGTAGTATTCTACTATGTTATTATAAACGATAAGACAATGATAAAAGAGAAATTCTCCTATTAAGGAAAGTATTATAAATAAAATGAAAGGAAGAATAAATGAATGAAATAATAGTAAAAGACAATATCAAAATTGATTAGCAGTTGGATATTTTATGAAATTTAGAAAGTTTTGTTCAAATTATTGACGATGATCATAATTTATGATATGATTTATATCGATTGGTACTCAGGAAACTTTCGAAGCCCTGAGTCGTTTTTTTTGTCAAAGGAAGTGAGTTATGAAAGAATATAAGAATTCTAATGAATTATTAGATTATATAATATCAAAAGGTGTATCTGTTAATAATAAAGAAGATGCTTTATACAAAATTAAAACTTATTCTTATTATTCAATCATAAATACCTATAAAGATGTTTTTAAAAATACAAATAATGAATATAAAAAGAATGTATCTTTTGATGAAATATATGCTTTATTTGAATTTGATAAAAATTTAAGAAGTATATTTCTAAAATACTCATTAGAAATTGAAATAATTTTAAAATCATTATTAGCAGAAACAATATCTTCAAGATATGGTATAAAAGAATATTTAGTTAAGAAAAATTTTGATGATACAGTTAATGAAACAACTATTACTGAATCAATTAATGTTATTGAAGAAGAAATAAATAAACAAAATGGAAAACATGAGGCTGTTACACATTATATTGATGAATATGGTTTTGTTCCACCTTTTGTATTAACTAAAATTCTAACATTAGGAGAATTAAGTAGATTATATGCTATGTTAAAACAATCAGATAGGCAAAGTATAAGTAAAAACTTTAAATTATCAGATAAAATGTTAAAACAAATAATCGTAAATATGACAATGATTAGAAATATATGTGCTCATAATGATAGATTATTTTCGTTCCATAGTAAATTTAGAATATCATTTAAATATATTCAAGAAAATTACAATGAAAAATCAGTTAATATTTATATGGTAATAAAATGTATGGAAAGTTTATTGCCTAAAGAAAAGAAAAAAGAATTTGTTAAATTAATTAATAATGAAATAAAGATTTTAGATAGTCAACTTAAATCAATCAAAATAGATAATATTTTGAATATAATGGGTTTTTATAAGAATAAATAACTTATTAAAGTTATATACTAATATTGATTGGTACTTATGAAACTTTCGAAGCCATAAGTCGTCAAATCTCTATGAAATATCATAGGGATTTTTTGATGAAATCACTATTAACATATGATTTCATTATGTTTGACAAAATAAAACACATTTGCTACAATAAAAGGCATCTTGGGGAGGTTATTATGAAAAAAGAACAAATAAATAATCTATATATGGAGAGAATGTACTTAATAGGTAGAGCATTACTTAAATATTTTAATGGTTTAGAAATAACAGATGAAGAAGCATACCTAATTTCAAAAATTGAAGACAAAGATATTATACCAGCAATTAGAACAGTACAATTAAATAATAATCAAATAAATAATCATTTTGCAGAAAGTACTACTAAAATAAAGTTTGCAGGATATCAATATAAATTAAAAAAAACAAAGTAAGATTTCTTTTAATCTTACTTTGTTTGTTTATACTATGTGATGTGAGCAATTTTATTGACAGTAGTATTCTACTATGTTATTATAAACGATAAGACAATGATAAAAGAGAAATTCTCCTATTAAGGAAAGTATTATAAATAAAATGAAAGGAAGAATAAATGAATGAAATAATAGTAAAAGACAATATCAAAATAGAAGATTTAATATACGAAGTAAGAGGAAAACAAGTAATGCTAGATTCAGATTTAGCAAGATTATATGAATGTAAAAATGGTACTAAAGAAATTAATCAAGCAGTAAAAAATAATATAGAAAAATTCCCTGAAAGGTATTGTTTCAAACTAACTGACAAAGAAAGCCATTCTTTTTTGGTCAAAAGTTTTAACCAAAAGATAGAAAGACGTGGGGGAAAATATAAAAATCCAAGAGTATTTACTGAACAAGGAGTATATATGCTTGCAACAGTTTTAAAAAGTAAGGCTGCAACTCAAATAACAATAGATATAATGGATGCTTTTGTAGTAATGAAAAATATAATAAATAGTTCTTTAATAGAACCAAAATATCAAAACAAATATAAAAGTATATACTAAGAATATAGATAGTGTTGCCAAAGATAAATATGAGAATCAATATAATAATTTAACCATAATAAATACAGATATCTTTCATGATAGATTTATAATAATAGATAAAAAAATATTATATAATCTAGGAAGTAGCTTAAAAGATATTGGAAAGAAATGTACCAGTATCAATAAAATTGAAGATACCAAAATTATAAAAGAATTAGTAAAAAGATTAAGTGAGGTGGAAAATGAATGAAATAATAGTAAAAGATAATATCAAAATAGAAGATTTAATATACGAAGTAAGAGGAAAACAAGTAATGCTAGATTCAGATTTAGCAAGATTATATGAATGTAAAAATGGTACCAAAGATATAAATAAAGCAGTTAAAAGAAATATTGATAGATTTCCAGAAGATTTTTATTTTCAACTTACTGAAGAAGAGATTAACTTATTGCGGTTCCAAAATGGAACCGCAAATATCAGTAAGAAGAATATAAATCTTTAAGGTGCAATTTTTTCACCTTAAAAAATGGTCGCGGAGAGCATAGAAAATATTTACCATATGTATTTACAGAACATGGTATAACAATGCTTGCAGGTGTTTTAAAAAGTAAAACTGCTATTAAGATGAGTCTAAGGATTGTTGATACTTTTGTAGCAATGAAAAAATATGTAAATACTAATTTGATAGAGCAAAAATATATAAACAACTTAGTATTAGAACATGACTATAATATTAAGATACTTCAAGAATCATTTGATAAGTTAAGTGCTAAAGAAAAAATAAGTCATATATTTTTTAATGGACAAATATATGATGCCTATTCATTACTTATAGAAATATTATCTAAAGCGAAGAAAGAAATAATAATTATTGATAATTATGCAGGTAAAGAATTATTTGATATTATTAAAAATATCAAAACAAATATAAAAGTATATACTAAGAATATAGATAGTGTTGCCAAAGATAAATATGAGAATCAATATAATAATTTAACCATAATAAATACAGATATCTTTCATGATAGATTTATAATAATAGATAAAAAAATATTATATCACTGCGGTTCTTCATTTAAAGATTTAGGAAAAAAATGTTTTGCTATAACCAAAATAGATGATGATATCTTTATAAAAGAATTAATAGATAAATTAAATAAAATAAATATAATGCAATAAAGTTTTTCATTTATAGACTTTAAGACTATAAATGATTAGTAAAAAGAAGCAAGAATTATTTTCTTACTTCTTTTAATATTCTATCAGTATTACTAAAATTTAATTTAGCAACATCATGAAGTACCTTTTCACCATATTTATTAACTAATTTAATACCAACATCTTCAACATAATAATTAGCACCTTTAGGTAAAAAGATATCATATTTATCACCAAGTTTATCAATTTCCTTAATAAAAATATATCTACTTATCAAAGAGGAAACAGCAACAGATAGACACTTATCCTCAGCTTTAGTAATAAAAGTAATTCCCTTTAAAGGATTAGGTATTTCAGATAAATGATTATAATAACTTTTTTCAGATTCAAATTGATCAACAACAATATACTCATAATTATTATTTTTAACCATTTCAGTTAACACCTTATTATGAAGAATAGCTTTAATTTTATTCATGTTCATATTTTTACCATAATTATCATTATATTCCTTGTTAGATAGCATAATAGTCTTATAAGGAATTTTTTTAATAATTTTAGGTACAATTCTTAATATTTGCTCATCAGATAACTTTTTAGAATCTTTTACCCCAAGTTCAGTTAAGAAAGGAATATCTTCTTTATTTACATATGAAGCAGTAACCACAATAGGACCATAATAGTCTCCAGTACCAACTTCATCAGAACCAACTGAAGATATTTCTAAAGGAATAACTATTTCTTCCTTTTTTTCCATATTTACTTTATCATTATCCATAAAATAATTAATATCAGATTTATCTTTTTTAATACTTTCCCACATTTCAGCTTCAATATCTGCAGATACACCTTGAAACATAGCCTTACCAGATTCATATAGAGTAACAATAGTATCTCCAGTATCAGCTTGAAATACAGCATAAGGGGGAGTTTTATCTCTTTTCATATCTTTGTAAAATTCATTCATCAACTTTTTAGTTTCATTATCAACTCTTATAACTTTAGTAATTGTTTTTCCCAATTTATCACACCTCACTAAATATATTTTATCATAAAGTAAAAAATATTACTATAATTTGACTATTTTTTTATTTTGTGATATAGTATTAGTACTTTTTGAAAGGGGATTTTATTATATGAAAATTAATATTAATAAAGAAAAATTTAATGGTGAAACATTTATATTAGATAAAGAAACAAGAATAGAAGGAAGACTTGCTTCTGATATAAAACCATGGCTTAAATATTATGATACAGATGTTAAAAATTACTCAGATGAAAAAAAAGCATATTTAGACACAAATATGAATACTTATGATTACTTTTTAAAAGTTACAAAAGAATATGGTAACATCTTAATGTTATCTTATTGTGGTAAAAATTATACTAGAGAAGATGTAATTAATGAGGTTGAAAAATATATAAAAAGATTTAATAAAATTGGAATACAAAAAGGAGATATTATATCATTTATGATGCTAAATAATCCTGATATAATATTTATGTGGATGGCATTATCCAAAATAGGAGCAATATCTAATTTAATTAAATTTGATGAAGCAGAAGATAGAATAAATGATATATTAAACAAAACAAAATCTAAATATTTATTTATTAATGATATACCAATGATTACAGAAAAAGTAAGTAAAGGAATAATTAACACTAACCATTTAGAAAAAGTAATATGTTTATCATTATTTGAAAGTTTAAATAAAGTAGAAAAGGTACAAATGCTTATAGATAATGCTAAACTAAAAGCAAATTCTAATAATATTAAAGAAATAACCAAAGAAATAGAAACTATTTTAAGCAACATGAAAAAACAAAATCAAGAATCTAATTCATATAAAAAAGATAAAAGATTTATTTCTTATAAAGAATGGAAAAAATTACTGATGGTGGAAAATTAATAAATAGGCCTAATGCTACAG
>CAMFBT010000014.1 GCA_945948625.1 uncultured Mycoplasmatota bacterium
TAAGTGTTAGAATTATGTTTTAATAAAAATTGGGTGAGGTGGTGATTTTATGTTTAATCTAGTATCAAAATATAAACCTAGCGGTGACCAACCTGAGGCTATAAAGAAATTAGTTGATGGAATTAATGAGGGGAAGAAAGAGCAAGTACTACTTGGTGCAACTGGTACAGGTAAAACTTTTACAATGGCAAATGTTATTAAAGAAGTTAATAAACCAACTCTAGTTTTAGCTCATAATAAGACACTTGCTGGTCAGTTATATAGTGAATTAAAAGAGTTATTTCCTAATAATAGAGTGGAATATTTTGTATCTTATTATGATTATTATCAACCTGAAGCTTATGTACCAAGTACTGATACTTATATAGAAAAGGATTCTTCTATAAATGATGAAATAGATGAATTGAGACATAGTGCTACTAGTGCATTAATATCTAGAAGTGATGTAATTGTGGTGGCTTCTGTTTCATGTATATATGGAATTGGTGAAATAGATGAATATAAAAAGAAGATGCTTACATTAAATATTCATGATAATATAGATAGAGATGTAGTATTAAAAAAATTAGTAGAAATGTTATATGAAAGAAATGATATTGATTTAAAGAGGGGAACTTTTAGAGTAAGAGGAGATTCTCTTGAAATAATACCTGCATATGAAAGGACAAATGGTTTATTAATAGAATGGTTTGGAGATGAAATAGATAGAATTAGTGAGTTTGATACTGTTACTGGTCATATTTTAAAAGATAAAAAGACAGTATCAATATTTGCTGCTTCTCACTTTGTTACTGATGAAGAAAAACTTAAATTAAGTATAAAGAGAATACAAGATGAAAAAGATGAAAGGGTAAAATATTTTAAAGAACATAATAAATTAATTGAAGCACAAAGAATTGAAGAAAGAGTAAATTATGATATGGAAATGTTATCTGAAACAGGTTTTTGTCGTGGTATTGAAAATTATTCAAGACATATTGCTTTAAAAGATGAGGGGGAATCTCCGAATACATTAATTGATTTTTTTCCTAAAGATTTTTTGTTAATAATTGATGAATCTCATGTTACGATACCTCAGGTTAAAGCAATGTATAATGGGGATAGAGCAAGAAAGATGAATTTAGTAGATTATGGATTTAGATTGCCTAGTGCTTTAGATAATAGACCATTAAAATTTGAAGAATTTGAAAAAAAGATAAATAATGTTATTTATGTTAGTGCTACTCCAGGTGATTATGAAATGTCTAAAGTAGATTTTAAAGTAGTAGAGCAGATAATTAGACCAACTGGGTTATTAGATCCAAGAATAGAAGTAAGATCTACTAAAAATCAAATAGATAATTTGGTTGAAGAAATTAATAAACAGATTGAGAAAAATGAGAGAACATTAATTACTACTTTAACTATTAGAATGGCTGAAGAACTTACTAATTATTTAAAGAGTTTAGATATAAAAGTTGCATATTTACATAATGAGGTAAAAACATTAGAAAGATTAAAGATAATAAGAGAATTAAGATTAGGAAAATATGATGTAGTAGTGGGTATTAATTTACTTAGAGAGGGAATTGATATTCCTGAGGTAAGTCTAATAGCAATAATGGATGCTGATAAGCAAGGCTTTTTAAGAAGTACTAGAAGTCTTATTCAAACTATAGGAAGAGCTGCTCGTAATGCAAATGGTAGAGTAATAATGTATGCTGATATGATATCAGATAGTATGAAAGAAGCAATAAGTGAAACTGAAAGAAGAAGAGAAATTCAGGAAAGTTATAACTTAAAATATAATATTACTCCGAAAACTATAATAAAAGAGATTCCTGAACTTGTATCTAATGAAGAAGAAAAGAAAGTGGAGAAGGAAGAAAAATTAAGTAAAAAAGAAAAGTTAGATTTAATTGAAAATCTAACTAAAGAAATGAGATTAGCTGCTTCAAATCTAGATTTTGAAAGGGCAATGGAACTTAGAGATGTAATATTTGATTTGGAACAAAGTAGTATTAGAAAAAATAGATAAATATTGAGTAAAGAATTATATATGAAATGTATAATTCTTTTTAACAACCAAAAATAAGCCAAAATCCTAAACAAATTAATGTTAAATATTCTAAAAGAAGAATGAATACATTACCAAAGCAAGGAGCAAATAAAGTAATTAGCATTTGATAAAAAGTTATAATCATTAGAATTAATACCATAAGCAAGAGAAATAATTTAAATCCTGCACATCGATGGAAAAAGTTAAAAAAATTATTGAACATAGATATTCACCTATAGTAGTTTATGTAAAAATATATTTTATGTTAATATTTAGTTGTAAAGGGTTAAAAATATATTGTTAAAATAGTTGATATATGATAGAATATATATTGTAGAAGGTGATGTTATGGATGGTAATACTACTTCATTTGATCTATCAGAAGTAAAAAGAAAAGAAGTTAGAGAAATACTTGATTTTTGTGTTGAGGCACTTACTGAGAGGGGATATAATCCTATAAATCAAATTGTTGGTTATATTATATCTGGTGATTTAGGTTATATTTCTTCATACAAAGAAGCAAGAAATAGAATGGCAAAAATAGATAGAACTGTTTTAGTTGAGGAATTACTTAAAAATTATTTAAAATGAGATATTTAGGAATTGATTTGGGTAGTAAGACTATTGGTCTTGCAATATCTGATCCAACACTTACAATTGCTTCTTCTTTTAAAACTATTTTTTTTGAAAATGAGGATTATGAAAGTACTATTGATGATATTAAATTAATAGTTAAAGAGAATGATATTGGTAAAATTGTATTAGGATTACCTAAAAATATGAATAACACCCTTGGAGAAAGAGCATTAATTACTACTAACTATAAAAAGTTACTTGAAGATAATATTGATGTTCCTGTAGTTATGTATGATGAAAGATTAACTTCAGTAATATCAAATTCTATTTTAATTGAGGCTGATATGTCAAGAAAAAAAAGAAAGAAAAAAGTAGATAGTATAGCTGCTCAAGTAATATTACAAGATTATTTAAATAAGGAGAAAAATAATTATGAATAAAGAGAATACATTTAAAGTAATTGATAAAGATGGTAATGAAATAGAATTTGAAATATTATTTACTTTTGAATCTGATGAGACTAATAAGAATTATATGGTATATACCGATAATACTAAAGATTTAGAAGGAAATACTAAAGTTTATGCTTCGGCATTTAAACCAGATGCAGAACCTTTGGAGTTGTTACCTGTTGAAACTGAAAGAGAATGGAGAATTATTGAGACAATAATTGAGTCAATTACTGAAGAAAATAAAAAGGATAAAGAAGAGACTAATTAGTCTTTTTTAATGGAGTGGGAAATGAAAAAAATTAAAAATATAGCTTTATCATTAATTGTTATATTATCAGTAGTGATAGTGGCAGTGTGTACTTATTATAATATTAATATGACTAAGGTATCTAATGATACTACTTTAAAGGAAATAACTATTGAGGCTGGTAGTATTGATAGTATTGCTAATAATTTGAAGAAAAACAATTTAATAAAAAATGTTACTATATTTAAAGTGTATACTCGGCTTACTAATAAAACTAATTTGAAGGCTGGGACTTATAGTTTTTCAGAGGATATGGGAGTCAAAAAGATTGTAGATATATTAGAAAAGGGATCTAAAATAAATCCTAATGAAATATCAATTACCTTTAAAGAGGGAATTAATATAAGAAAAATAGCTACTTTGATTAGTGAAAATACTAATAATAGTTATGATGATGTGATAAGTAAATTAGGAGATACTACTTATATTGATGGTTTAATTAATAAATATTGGTTTTTAACTGATGATATTAAGAATAGTAATATTTATTATCCATTAGAAGGATATTTATATCCTAATACTTATCGTTTTAATAGTAAGGATGTTAGTATAGAAGATATATTTACTAAAATGCTTGATGAAATGGATAATAAGTTATCTGAATATAAAAAAGATATTGAAAGTAGTAAATTAAGTGTTCATGAAATTATAACATTATCTTCAATTGTTGAGTTAGAAGGGGCTAAAGCAGCAGATAGAAAGGCAGTAGCAGGTGTTTTTTATAATAGATTAGATTCTAATTTGTATCCAACTTTGGGAAGTGATGCTACTACTTATTATGCTTCTAAAATTGATGATTGGAGTTATAGTTTAACATATAAGGAATTAAATGATTGTAATAATAAATATAATACTAGATGTAGTTCTAATACAGGGCTTCCTATAGGACCTATTTGTAATCCTAGTATAGAGTCAATTGAGGCTACGATTAATCCAGAAAAACATAATTATTATTATTTTGTAGCGGATTGTAAAGGAAAAGTTTATTTGACTAAAAATGAAAGTGAACATAATAATATTATTAATAAATTAATAAGAGAAAATAATTGGTGTGCTTAATTATTTTCTTTTTTTGTTAACTTAGTGTATAATTTGTTTTAATATTTAATATACATGTTATAATTATTATGAGGGAAGTTATGGAAAAAGAAGTAATTGATATATTTGAAGATATAGGTAAGAAATTAAATGAAGAATATTTAAAAGCGGGTAATAAGTCTAAGCAAAAGAGAATAATTTATGATTTATATACTTTTGATAGTATTTGTGAAGAGAGTTTTAATTTTAAAAATAAGCATTTATGGATTGTAGATAGTGGTTTAACTCCTAAAGAGGATAAATTTATTGAATATATTAATAGAGATAAAAAAATATTTTTTGATCTTTCTAAATCAGTTGTTAATTGTTTTGTTAATGAGAATTATTCTTATAGTGAATATAGAAAGGTATCGCCTAAGTTAAGTAAAAAAGAAATGATGGATATTGTTTTTTCTTTCTTAAATACTATTGATGTTAATATATATAATAAATTAAAGGAAAAAATAGATAATTATAGTATATTTGAAACTTCTTTATATGGATATCAAGGTTATATTGTTCCTCTTGAAATATTAAAAGATAATTTTATTGTAGTTAATAATGAAAGTGGTTATAATTTGGAGTTTGCTTTATCATTAGTTCATGAAACTGGTCATTTATTTGAACTAGAGCATTTATATTCACAGAATAGAAGTTCTTATAGGAGCATGTCAATGTTAACACCTTATTATGAAGTTTCATCTTCATTTTTTGAATATGCATTTTTAAGATATTTAAATGATAATAGAGTAATTGATTATTGTAGTAGATTGCAATTACATAATTATTTTATTGATTTATTTATTAATAATTTTTATATGAATTTAATTTGTATGAAAAAGGATATTATTCCAAATGGTAATTATGTATATATAGATGAGGAAAATACTAATAAATATGCTGAATATATTATGAATAAGACTAATTTTTATGGAATTTCTTTTTATAATGAAGGTTTAGATTATAGGGATTCTTTTATATATTCTATTGGGCAATTATTTGCTGTATATATGTATGAAAGGTATAAAGAAGATAAAAATAGTTTTATTAATGAATTAAAAAAATGCTTTCTTTTATATCCTGATAATCCTTGTATTGATGTATTTAGTGGTGTTGGTATTGATTATGATATAATTAAAGAAGGCAAAATATTAAGAAAAATAATAAAGAATAGTTAAGCTATTCTTTATTTTTTAAATATTTTTTTACATAATAGATGTGGTGTATTGTTACTACTAGTATATTTAATATACTAGATATAATTAAACTCCATAAACCTATTTTTAATAAACTGAATATAATTAGACTTAATATTTTAATAATTCCTCCATATAGAGTTCCTTTCATAGCGGTTTTTGAATATCCCATGCCATTTAAACTACTTGTTAAAGGGGCTTGGATGTAATGGAGTAAGAAAAATGGTGCTGTTATACTAATATATTTTAATCCTAGATTAGTATTATAGACAAGTTTTAATGGGATATGAGGAATGAATATAAATATTAATGTAACTGGGATACCTATTAGAAGTGAAAAAAATATTGCTTCTTTTATTTTCCTTTTTGTATAATTATAATTTCTATTGCTATAGCTATTAGATACTATTGGTAGTATGGTTGAGGATATTGCTAATGTAAAGAAAGATGGTAATAGTAATAAGGGATATACATAGCCATTTATAATTCCATATTCTATTGTTATATAATCACTAGTATAGCCTATTTTTTTTAATATGTTTGTTAAAATTATTGGTTCTAAAAAGTAAGTAATTGATCCTATTAATCTAGACATTGTATTAGGAATAGAAATGCTAAATATTTCTTTTAATAATTTATTATCTTTATGTATATCTTCTTTTTTTATTTTTTCTTTTGGTAAGAAAATTAATAATACTACGATTGAAATTCCTTCACTTATAATATTAATAAGTACTACAGTGGTAACTGCTAGTGTAAGAGAATATTTCATCATGTGTGCTACTACAGTAATTGTAAGTATTAATCTAGTTAATTGTTCAATTATATTGGATAATGTTATAGGAAATACTTTTTCTTTTCCATAGAAATATCCTTTTACGATACTTGATATTGCAATAAATGGAAGGGTAGTTCCAATAGCAATAAGTGGGTAATAGGTACTTTCTCTATGTAGTAAATTATTTGCTAAATATTTTGATATAAATAGTATTATGAATATTAGTAATAGATCATATATTAAAATTAAAATTGTTGTTGGAATGATAATTTTTTTGCTATTTTTTTTCTTTTCTGATACTAATTTTGTTATTGCTATTGGAACTCCTAGATTACATAATGTTATGAATAGGTTAAATGTTGGTAGTACTAACATATATTCACTGATTCCTTCAGTACCTATAGTTCTTGTTAATACTATTTTTATAATCATACCTAGAATTTTAGTGATAAATCCTCCTATAATTAATATAATTGTGGATTTTATAAATTTATTTTTCATAGTTAAATATATGAGAAATGGTTAAAATTATTGTTATATGTTTTGTTTTTTGTATATTTTTATTAATATTATTAATACTAATAGTGGTGATATCATGAATAAGAAAAAATATAAAGAGATTGTTGATTTAAATACACCAAAAGAAAATAGTGTAAAAAATGCATTAATTGCTTTTTTGGTTGGAGGAATTTTGGGTTCTTTATCTGAATTGCTGCTTAGATGTTATAGTATATGGTTTGATCTTCCACGAAAAGAATCCGGTGTGTTAGTAATTTTAACTTTAATTGCTATAGCTTCAATACTTACGGCATTAGGTTTATTTGATGTTTTAGTTACTAAGGTAAAAGCTGCTTTAATTATACCAATTACTGGTTTTGCTCATTCTATGACTTCTGCTGCTTTAGAATATAAAAATGAAGGTTTAGTACTTGGAATTGGGGCTAATATTTTTAAACTTGCTGGTACTGTAATTTTATTTGGTGTGGTTTCAGTATATATTTTTGGATTGGTAAGATTATTAATAATGGGAGGATAAAATGACTATAAAATATAAAAATGTATATATTGATGATACATATACAATATGTGGTAATTATGAAAATGATGGTCCTTTATCAAAGTATTTTGATAAGAAATATAAAAAAGATCTTTATTTTGATGAAAAATCTTGGGAAAAGGCTGAAGTACATTTAATTAAAGAAGCAAATAAAAATATTCTTAATAAGAATAAATTAAAAGAAGAAGATATTGATTTTTTAATATCTGGAGATTTACAAAATCAGATAGCGGCTTCTGATTATATGGCTAGGGATTTTAATATTTCTTTTATTGGTGCATATGAGGCATGTTCTACAGTTGGAGAAATTATTGGTATTGGAAGTACTTTTATAGAAGGTGGTTTTGCTAAAAAAGTATTGGTTTCTACATCTAGTCATAATATGGTAAGTGAGAAACAATTTAGAAATCCTACTGAATATGGAACACCTAAACCGAAAACTGCTACTTTTACTTCTACAGGAGCTGTTAGTGTATTACTTAGTAATATAAAAAGTAAAATCAAAGTTGAATCAGTAACTTTTGGGAAAGTTATTGATATGGGTATTACTGATGTTAACCATATGGGAGCTATAATGGCTCCAGGTGCAGGAGAGGTTATTTATAATCATTTAAAGGATACTAAAAGAGATATATCTTATTATGATTTAATTTTAACTGGTGATTTGGGAATATATGGTAAGAATATATTAAGAGATTATATGATGACTAAATATAATATAGATCTTGGTGATAATTATAATGATTGTGGTACTATGTTATATGATTTAGATAACCAACCTGTACTTGCTGGAGGATCTGGTCCTGTTTGTTCTTCTTTAGTGGTATTTGGTTATATATATAAAGAAATGTTAAAAGGGAAATATAAAAAGGTATTAATTGTACCTACTGGTGCTTTGTTTTCTCCTACTTTTACATTTCAAAAGGAATCAATACCTAGCATAGCTAATGCAATTTCATTGGAGGCAATATTATGATGACTTATGTTTATGCTTTTCTTTTTTGTGGTTTTGTTTGTATGGTTGCACAAATAATAATGGATAATACTAAACTTACTCCAGGACATGTTACTAGTATTTTTGTTGTAGTAGGAGCATTTTTAGACATTGCTGGAATATATGATAAGATTGTATTATATGCTGGAGCAGGGGCATTGATACCTATTACTTCTTTTGGACATTTATTAATACATGGGGCAATGGATATTGCAACTACTTTAGGACCATTAGGATTAGCTTTTGGTATATTTGATTTGACATCAGCGGGTATATCTGTAGCTTTATTTTTATCATTTGTTTTAGCACTTGTTTTTAAGCCAAGACATTAACAAACACATAGTTGTTTGTTTTTTCTATAAAAAATACTTGAAAAACCATTAATTATTTGGTATTATTATAATAGTGAGGAATGGTATATATGGAGAATAATAAATTTAATAAGTTTTTGATAATTACATCTATTTTAAGTATAGTTATTCTTTTAATTGGAGGTACTTTTTCATATTTTTCATTATCTGCGATGAGTAGACTTAACGCACTAGCAGTTGATGCTGGTAAAGTTAAATTAGGACTTGGTGTTTCTCCGGTATATACTGGATATGCTATTATACCATTAAAAGATGAATATATAGACATAGCTTATAATCAGAAGTGTAAAGATGATTTTGATAGAGGAGCTTGTCTTGCTTATGGATTGGAAGTTTTTAATTTTGAAGAAGCGACTGAGGTAGAGGGTATTATTGATTTTCATTTGAATGGAATAGAGAATCTTAGTTATATGGTATTAGATGAAAATGATAATGTATATGTAGATGTAACACATATTAGTGTCTCTAATTCTAGTGGTTTATCTTTAGGAAATCCATTTACTTTAGAAAAGGGAACTTCTTCAGGTGATACTTCAAAAAAGTTTACTTTATTAATATGGCTTACTGATAATAATCAAATTCAGGATGAAACTGATGCTGATAAATCTTTTAGTGCTGATGTTACTTATAGAACTTCTGTTGGTGGTAGACTTACTGCTAGTGTTGATGGTAAAAAATCAAGTGATAATGAGAATTTATCTATAAGTTGATAGGAGGATTTATGAAAAAAAATATTATTGTTTCAGTATTCGCTGTTTTGGTTATTATAGGTGTTACTGCTGGGGTTACTTATGCTTATTTGATTGTTTCTGATACTAAAGAATTTGCTGGTAAGTTTGAAAGTGGTATTATGTCTTCTCTTTCTTTAACTACAGTTCATTCTTCTAATGAATTAGTTCCTTTATTAGATAGTAAAGTTGTTACTGCTATTAGTAAAAGTAGTAATAAATGTGTAGATAAAAATAATTATAATGTTTGTTCTTTATATACTATTACTTTATCAAATACTGGAGATTTAGAAAATCTATATGGTTATGTTAAAACTACTAGTTCTACTTATACTTCAAATAATTTAAAATATCAAATATATGATTCTAGTTATAATGCTATAACTGATGTTATGACTTTATCTAAAACAAGTGATGAATTGGTATATTTTGAGAAGAATTCTGTACAATTTTCACTTGCAAGTAGTGGTACTAATGTTTATAATTTGGTAATATGGTTATCTGATACTAATAGTGAACAATCAGTAGATTATTCAAAATCTTTTAGTGGAAAGATAGGATTTGAACTTGTTGGTGCTTCTTCTGAAATGATTGAAGCAAGTTTTTAAATAAATATCATATACTGTAACAAAATAAGGTTGACAGTATATTTTTTTTATGATAAAATACTAAAAGAAAGCGAGGGATAGTGATGGCAGTTAAAATTAGACTTAAAAGAATGGGAGCAAAAAAGGCACCTTTTTATCGTGTTGTTGTAGCAGATTCTAGAAGTCCAAGAGATGGTAGATTTATTGATTTAATTGGTACTTATAATCCTCTTACAACACCTGCTGAAATTAAATTAAATGAGGAAGTTGCTATTAAATGGCTTAATAATGGTGCAATACCTACTGATACAGTTAAGAATTTATTTAGTAAAGCAGGAATTATGGAAAAATACCATAATTTGAAGCAAGGTAAATAATGAATAATTTAGTAGAACTTACTGAGTTAATTATTAAAAGACTTGTAAATGATTCCGATTCAGTATCAGTAAAGGAATTTGAGTCAGATGAAGATAATACTATATTAATTGAAGTTATGGTTTCTGCTGATGATATGCCTAAGGTAATTGGTCATAGTGGAAGAACTATAAATTCAATTAGGACTATTGTACAAGCAGCTTCATTTAATCAAGATAATAAACTAGTAAAAATAAATATTGATTCATATTAATAGAACTTTAGTTCTATTTTTTTTCTTGATTTTTGATAGTTTATACTTTATAATTATTATGGAGGATATGATACATGAGCAAAATAAAAAACATATATGCAAGAGAAATATTGGATTCTAGAGGTAATCCTACTATAGAAGTAGAAGTAACTTTGGAATCAGGTATAAAAGGAATAGCTTCAGTACCAAGTGGTGCTTCTACTGGTAAAAATGAGGCATTAGAATTGAGAGATAATGATTATAATAGATATCATGGTAAGGGAGTGTTAAAAGCTGTTAATAATGTTAATAATATTATTAAACCATTACTTATAGGAATAGATTCTTTAAATCAAGAATTGATAGATAAGATTATGATTGAAAAAGATGGTACTGATAATAAATCTGTACTTGGAGCAAATGCTATACTTGGTGTATCGCTTGCTAATTTGAAAGCTGCTGCTAAATATGAAGGTTTGGAATTATTTGAATATTTGGGTAATGATTATAGTATGCCTAGATGTATGATGAATATTTTAAATGGTGGCGTTCATGCTAGTAATAATTTAGATTTTCAAGAATTTATGATAGTACCAAGTAAGAAAGAATATAAAGAGAATTTAAGAATGGGGTCTGAAATATTTAATACTTTGAAAAATATATTGAAAGAGAAAAATCTTTTATGTGGAGTAGGAGATGAAGGTGGATTTGCTCCTTCTATTGATAATACTAAAGAAGCTTTAGAATTAATTAATGAGGCTATTATTAAAAGTGGTTATGTACTTGGTAGTGATGTCTTTATTGCTTTAGATGTTGCTGCATCAGAATTTTATGATGAAAAAGAGGATATATATTTATTAGAAGGAAAAAAATATACTAAAGAAATGCTTGCTGATTATTATAATGAATTAGTAAGTAGATATCATATTATTTCTATTGAAGATGGTATGGCAGAAGAAGATTATGATGGATGGAAACTTCTTACTAATAAGCTTTCTAATATTCAGTTAGTAGGTGATGATCTATTTGTTACTAATAAAAAATTATTACAAAAGGGAATTGATATGCATATTGCTAATGCTATTTTAATTAAATTAAATCAAATAGGAACTGTTACTGAGACATTAGATACTATTAAATTAGCGAGAGAAAATAATTATAAGACTATAATTTCACATCGTAGTGGAGAGACTGAAGATAATTATATTGCTGATTTTGCTGTAGGGCTTAACTTAGGACAAATTAAAACTGGTTCTATGTCAAGAAGTGAGAGATTATCTAAATATAATAGACTTTTAAGAATTGAGGAAAAGATAAAATGAAAAGAATTATAGTACTTATTATTTCTTTAATATTATTAACGGCTTGTACTAGTAAAGAAGAAAATAAGATTGCGTATTTAGAATATAAAAATGACTTAGAAAAACAAGATGTTTTTATTGATGAAGAGAAACTTGATTTTAATGTATATTTTAATATTATTAGAGAAAGTGAAGAGATAACTAATTATAGTATATTAATTAATAATCCTAAAATAAATATGTATAATGTAAAGGCATTACTTATTCATGATTATGTAATAGATGATGCTTTTCCATCTGTTGGTATATTTGATACTCCAATTGAATTACTTGTTAATAGTGGTGATAAATTAGAACTAAGTGGAAAAATTCAAACTATAGATGATATTAGTAATATTAAATATAAATTATATATTGAATATACTGATGATAATGGTAATGAGAATAAAATATATTATGATGTAAAAAGAGGATAGAATACGACAAAAAGTATATAAATAATATTATATACTTTTTTTGGTGATTTGATGAAAGTTAAAGTAATAGATGAAGAACATGAAAAAGATTTAGAAAATGGGATTAATAATTTTATTAAAGAAAATGATATTGATGTTATAGATATTAAATTATCTAGTTCATGTAGTATTTATGGAGAAGAACAAATATATTGTTTTACGGCTTTAATTATATATACTGAAAAGAATAATTAATTATTAGATTAAATGTAAAGTAATTTATTTTTTCTTTATATAAAATAATATTTGTGTTATTATATATATAGGGTGTAAATAAAATGAGAACAAAAAAAATATTTTTGAATATGATTTGTGATATAATTCCTTATCTCTTAATTGGAGTAGTTGGTATTATTAAGATGGATGTTTTAATAAATTATATTGGTGATGTTGGTAATGGATATTATCAAACTATTAATCAAATAATTTCTTATGTTTTTTTGGCTCAAGCTGGTTTTTCTGATGCTGTTATATATAGTTTATATAAACCTTTTGCTGAAAAAAATAAAAATGATATAAATGCTATTTATGGTGGAGCGAGAAAAGTATTTAAAATAATTGGTTTAATTATTTTAGGTATAATTTTTTTAGTAACAATAGGTCTTCATTTATTTTATCATTTTGAGGATGGATATGAAATATCTGCTTTGATTTGTTTCTTTATTATTTCGACATCATATTTAATATCATATTTTGGTAAGGGACAAACATATATGGCTGTACTCAGTGCTGCTCAGGAAAAATATGTATATTCACTTATATTTAATGGTGTAAAATTACTTTGTGATATTTTAATTGTTATTGTTACTGTTAAATTTAGTACTTTAGAGGCTATTGCTATAGTAATACTTGCTATGAAAATATTAGAGGAAATCATATGTAGAATTGTGGTTAAAAGAAAGTATCCTGAATTACATGAAATAGCTAGAAAAGATACTTCAATGATTAAAATGACAAAAGATTTAGCTTGGACTCAACTTGGTTATTTAATATTAAATAATGTTGATGCTTTATTACTTATGGGATTTAATGGTCCTATTGTGGTTAGCATATATACTGCATATAATTATATATTAAGATTTTTAACTGAGATAGCATCACGAGTAGAGTTATCTAGTGTTTATTCTTTTGGAAATGTTTTTGCTAAAAAAGAAGTTAATAGGGTATATTCTTTATTTAAGGAATATATGATGATGTTTATATTAATTGCATTTAGTATGTGTTTGACATTTATGATTGGTATAAGAGGATTTATTACTGTTTGGGTAGGTAAAGAAAATTATATATTGGATTATTTGACGGTAATATTATTTTCTTTGACTTCCTTTTTAAATATATTATATTTTCCTTTAGTAGCTCTTATAAATGCTGACGGATTATTTAAGGATAATAAAAAACATATTTTTATATGTTCATTGACTAATTTGGTATTATCTATTTTGCTTATTAGTAATTTTGGAATAAATGGTATTTTATTTGGTACTGCTATTTCATTTATATTAAATATTGTTTTAAAATCAAATTTGATAGTGAAAAAAATTATAAATAATGTAAAAATATTTAGTATTTTAAAATATTATATTATATCTTTAGTTACTTTTATAATTTTTGCTATTATATTAAGTCCAATTGAAAGTTATTTTTTAGCTACTTCTGATGGATTTATAATTACTATATTAAAACTTGGTTTGATATTTATAATAATAACATTACTTACTTCATTAGTACTATATGCTATTTCTAATAATGCTAAAAATCTTTTTACAAGATTATTTAATTTATTAAAATCTAAATTAAAAAGATAGAGATTATTTTTTCTCTATCTTTTGTCTATATTCTTCTATTTTTTTTATTATATTATTTTTATATTTTGGATATGCTTTTAGAATTCTTCTACTAAGGATTTTATTTTCAATTTTTTCTCTAAACTTTTTCTTGAATTCTTCGGTATTATCTTTATTGATTTTATTAATACTACTTTTTAATTTAAATGTTGCATACATAGATATTATAAAGTCAGTAGTAAATAATATCATTAATATTAAACTTATAGTATTTAAAGTATTAGTATTAATTTTTAAAAGAATATTTTCAAAAAATGGGTTGGCATAATATACTAAAAATGTTCCAAGTACTCCAAAGAAGAAAGCATTAATTAAACATACTCTTCCATTTATATTAAATTTGTAATTTGAATAATCCCACCATCTAGCATTAAATAGTTTTTCCATTATATAGCTAATTATATATTCTATAAATGTGCAAATAACTACTGCTAGTAAAAATACTGTTAAAGGATTATCTTTATAATGATTTAAATAAAGAATCATTATAATACTAGCATATCCATATATGGGACAATATGGTCCTATTAAAAAACCTCTATTAATAATTTTTTTACTTTTATAAAAAGTTACACATATTTCCATAATCCATCCTATAAATGAATATATTAAAAATAATAAAAAATATAAATATACTTTATCCATAATTTACCTCACTTTATAAGTATATCAAAAAAATATATTTGTGTAAATATCTTGAAAAAATAGTTTTAATATTATATAATATTATCAAAAGGAAGGTGCACTATGAAAAGAATATTAACTGGTTTACAACCAAGCGGAGAACTTACTTTGGGGAGTTTGATTGGAAGTATTGGTCAAATGGTAATGTATCAAAATGAATATGAGTCTTTTATTTTTGTTCCTGATATGCATGCTATTACTGTAAAGCAAGATCCTAAATTATTGAAAGAAAGGGTTATTAAGAATGTAGCATTATATATAGCTTGTGGATTAGATCCAAGTAAAAATGTTATATATATTCAATCTGAAAATCTATATCATGCTAATTTATCTTGGGTGTTAGAATGTAATACTTATATTGGTGAGGCATCACGAATGACTCAATTTAAAGATAAATCTAAAAAACAAGATAATGTAACTGTAGGATTATTTACTTATCCTATACTTATGGCTGCGGATATTCTTTTATATGATGCTGATTATGTACCAGTAGGAGTAGATCAAAAGCAACATGTTGAACTTGCCCGTGATATATCAGAAAGATTTAATAAAACTTATGGTAATACTTTTAAAATACCAGAACCTTTAATACCAGAAGTAGGAGCAAAAATAATGGATTTATCCGATCCTACAAGAAAAATGAGTAAAAGTGATGTTACTGGAAAAGGTGTTATTTATTTATTGGATGATGAAAAAACAATTAGAAAAAAGATAATGAGTGCTGTTACTGATAGTGAATCTAAAGTATATTATGATTTGGTTAATAAACCTGGTATATCTAATTTACTTACTATTTATTCTTCACTAAAAGAAATAAGTATTAAAGAAACTGAAGAACATTTTAAAGATTGTAATTATGGTAATTTAAAGAAAGAGGTAGCTGATTTAGTAGTAGAAAAATTATCTATTATTCAAGAAAAATATAATAATTTAATTAATAGTGAAGAATTAGATAAAATATTAGATAATGGTAAAGATGTAACTAATGTTATTGCTAAGAAAAAATTAGAAGAAGTATTTAATAAAGTTGGACTAGGAAGATATTAATTCTTTCTAGTTTTTATTTTTTTCACAATTTTACATAATTTCTCCAAAATTCTTCTATAAGATAAAAGAATAGACAGATTTATGTCTATTCTTTTTCTATATATATTTCTTTATTAATAATTATTTTATATTTAGATAATTTATTTAGGGTTTCATTATTTACATAAGCATTATAAACAATATCATTATCAAAAGTTTTATTTATAATTTTAGAATTACCGAGTATATATTCAACATCTTTAATATCGTTATAATTAAAATTAATATTTATATTGTATCCTTTTTCTAGTGTAACAATGTTATTTTTATTAATAACATTTCTTGCTACTTTTGCATATGCTCTAGTAAGTGGACCAGCACCAAGTTTGACTCCACCAAAGTATCTAATTACTATAATTAAAGTATAATTTAAATGATTATTTAATATTTGATTTAAAATAGGAATTCCTGCTGTTTTAGAAGGCTCTCCATCATCTGATGACTTGATATCATTATCAATAACATATCCATAACAATAGTGAGTAGCATTTTGATATTCTTTTTTTATTTCATTTAGAATTTTATTTACTTCTTCTTTAGAATATACTCTAAATATTAATGATATAAACTTAGAATATTTAATAATTTCTTCATATTTATCGTTGTTTTTAATACTAAACATATAATCACCGAGATTATTGTATCAAAGTTTTCTTTTAAAATCTAGTATTTAGAAGAAAAAAATGAAATAGTATTGACTAAGTAAAGTATAGTTATTATAATAAATAATTAACAAAATGGAGAAGGAAAGGAGTAATTTGAAAAAGTTAATATTAATATTATTAGGTATATCTTTAGTACTTGGTGGTGTTATTTTTGTTATATATAAAAATAATGAAAGTAATAGTGAAGAAGTTGTAGATATATTTAAAGATAATGAAAAAGATGAAGATAAAAAGGAAGATAGTAATGATAATAAAGATAATTCTAAGGTAGTTGTGGATATAAAGGGAATGGTTGCTAATCCTGGTATATATGAAGTTGATAGTACTTCTAGAGTTAATGATGTAATTGTTTTAGCTGGTGGTTTAATTGAAGGGGCTGATACTTCTCTTATTAATCTTGCTAAAATTGTTGAAGATGAAATGACGATAATTATTTATTCTAATAGTGAGGTATTAGAAAAATATAAGGAAGAAATATGTGTATGTAAAAAATGTGATATTGTTAATGATGCTTGTATTAATAATGATGATAATAATGGACTAGTAAACATAAATAGTGCTGGATTAGAAGAATTACAAAAAATAGAAGGAATAGGAGAATCTAAGGCAAAAGCTATTATAGAATATCGTGAAAAAAATGGTTATTTTCAAGATATTGAAGATATTAAAAAGGTTACTGGTATAGGAGAATCTTTGTTTGAGAAGATTAAGATATATATTACAATCTAATTATGTAATAAAAATAATTACTATATTATTATTTGTAATTGATATTATATATACTAATTATCATTGTTTTAAATCTAAATATGATGAAGATAATACAGAGTTTATTGGTATAGTAACTAATTATGAATTGAAAGAAGATAAAATTGTTATAGAGATTAAGGGATATGAAAAGTTAATAGTAAATTATAAATATAATGATGAAATATTTAATAAATTATCATATGGAGATAAAATTCTTGTAAAGGGAAAGTTATATGTACCTAATAAGAATAGTAATTTTAATGTATTTAATTATCAGAAATATTTATATTATAAGAAAATATATTATATTGTTAATGCTTCTAGTATAGATAAAATTCAAAATAATAAAAATTATTTTTATACTATTAAGAATATTTTATATAAAAAAATAGAGAATATGAAATCTTCTGATTATATAAAAACATTATTATTTTGTGATAATTCTTTATCTAAAGATGTAAAAGACAGTTATAGAATTAATGGTATATCTCATTTATTTTCGGTATCTGGTATGCATATTAATTTTTTTATAAGTATTTTGTTTTGGTATTTAAATAAAATTACTTTTAATAAGAGAATTAAATTTATTATTAATGATATATTTATTATTTTATATTTAATATTATTTCCATCTGCTTCTTTATTTAGATGTGCTATAATGAGTATTTTATTTAGTATTGATTTTATTTTTAAATTAAAGATAAAGAAAATAGATATTTTATTTTTAACCTTACTTTTTTCTATTATTATTAATCCTTTTATTATATATGATTTAGGTTATATTTATTCATATATTGTTACATTCTTTTTGATATTATCTTCGAATAAATTGAAAAAAATGAATAGGTTATCTAAAATTATTTATATATCTATTTTATCATTTGTTGTATCTATTCCTATAACTATTTATAATAGTTATGAAGTTAATATTATTAGTGTTTTACTTAATATATTTTTAGTTCCTATTATTAGTATAATTATATTACCTCTTACAATTGTTACTTTTATATTTCCTATATTTGATAATGTTTTATTTTTGTTTACTTCTTTACTAGAAAGTATATCTTTGTTTATATCTAAAATAGATATTACTAAGATTATATTTCCTAAACCTAGTATTATTATTATAGTTATTTATTATCTTGTAATTATTTTTTCTTATAGAAATAGAAAATATTTATTGATTATTGTTTTTTTGCTTATGGGTATTTATATATATCCTTATTTAAATAGTTCTTTTAAAGTAGTAATGTTTGATGTAGGTGAAGGGGATTCTTATTTAATTAAATATCCAAATAATAAGGCTAATATACTAATTGATACTGGATTTAATGAATATAGAATGAAGAATGAGATAATTTCGTATTTGAAAAGTATTGGTATTAGAAAACTTGATTATTTGATTATTACTCATGGTGATGAAGATCATATGGGTGAAGCTATAACTTTAGTAAATAATTTTAAAGTAGATAAAGTTATATTTAATATTGGAGAATATCAGACTCTTGAAAAAGAATTAATAAAAGTATTAGATAAGAAAAATATTAAATATTATAATAATTTAAAACAATTAAATATTGATAAATATAAATTATATTTTTTAAATACTAAAATCTATGATAATGAGAATGATAATTCTAATGTAATTTATTTTAACTATAAGAATTTTAAATTTCTTTTTATGGGTGATGCTAGTGTAAAAAGAGAAATGGATATACTAGATAAATACAATTTAATAAATATAGATTTATTAAAAGTAGGTCATCATGGAAGTAAAACAAGTAGTAGTAAAAAATTCATTGATGAAGTTAATCCTAAATATAGTTTAATATCAGTTGGTAAGAATAATAGATATGGACATCCAAATAAGGAAGTATTGAATAATCTTGAAAAAACAAAAATATATAGAACAGATATAGATGGAAGTATTATGT
>CAMFBT010000015.1 GCA_945948625.1 uncultured Mycoplasmatota bacterium
ATAATCTCCCTCACAACCATTTAGGTATGATGTAATTTAATAGGAAGAAAATATTTGACATTCACTATAAAGTGTGATATAATCGTAATACATTTCGTTTGAAATCTAGGGGGTAGGTTAAAATGAAAAATAGTTTTGTAATAGAGTATTTAAATGAAAATGAATTTAGAAAAAAAGAACGTGCTGTAAAAAAGTATAATATGCTTGCATATAAGAAATTAGCATTTGATTTTTATCCATCATTTAGAGATGGAAATTTTAAAGGTGTTATTGTATCAAAAGATAGTAAAGAAGGTATCACAAAATATGAATTAAAGCTTCCAACAGATAGAATGTTTGCTGCAGTTCATGGTGATGTAGTACTTCATTATACAGTATATGAGAACCAAAGATTAGTAATGTTAGATACATTAACACCAGAAGATATCTTAACTGAGGGACATCAAAAAGAACTATCTACTTATAAAGGTGTAATGGTATCTAAGTCTCATGCTGATAGAGATATGTTTAAGATTAATTTACTAAATATGCTAGAAAAATAGGAAGCACTTGCTTCTTTTTAATTGATTATAATTAATATAAATTAAATATTAAGAGGTGCAAAATGAAAATTGATATAAATAATTATGAATATAATGAGATAATAAAAGATATATTAAATTGTAGAGAATTTAAAAAGATAGAAGCATATCCACATCATAAAATAAATAGACTAGAACATTCAAAAAGAGTTTCTTATTTTTCATATAAAGTATGTAAAAGTCTTAATTTAGATTATGTTAGTGCCGCTCGCGCAGGATTACTCCATGATTTCTTTTTAAATAAATATAATAATAAAAATACAAGGAAATTACTTGTTGAGCATCCCTTAATAGCGGTCAAAAATGCATGTAAACACTTTAATATATCTACAAAAGAAAAAAATATAATTGAAAGCCATATGTTTCCTATTAATATTAAAATACTACCAAAATATAAAGAAAGTTTAGTAGTGAGTTTAGTAGATAAAGTAGCATGGTTATATGAAAAAGTAACAGGATATTCTAAAGAATTAAATTATACCTTAGGAAAAACTGCTATTTTCATATTTTTATGTTTAACAAATTAAGCAAGATTAAAAAAAATTAAATCTTGCTTTTAATTATGTAAAATTGTATAAATATGTGGTATACTATATTTGGTGGTAGAAGTGGAAAAAAGAAGAAGAAAAAGGAAAATTAAAATAAAGAGAGTTTTACTAGCAGTATTTATTTTACTTATTTTATCAGGAGGAGTTATTCTTTTAATAAATAAAGGTAAAAAATTAGTAATAAATAAAAATACAATGTATTTAGCATCAGATACAAATATAGTAAAACTATATATACTTGATGAAGAAGATAATCTTAAAGAAGAAAAAGAATTAAACCGAGGTACAAAAGTTACATCATATAATGAAAGTATAGAAAAAGAAGAAAAAAAATATACAAAAATAGAATATGAAAAAAATAATTATTATGTTGATTCTAAATCATTAGTAAAAGATATAAAAGATAGTGTTCAAGAGAAGGAAAAATATGTTCGTACTTCTGTTACAGTATATGAAAATGAACAAGATTCAAAAATAGCTTCCTTTATTAAAAAAGGTAATAAATTAGATGTAATAGGTTATGATAAACTTCTAGAAGATGGAAATGTAAATATGTATAAAATTAAATATGATAGTATAGAAGGATGGGTATATGCTAAATATTTAGTAGATGATGAAGAAAGTGCATTAGCAAATTACAATGAAAATTCAGTATATGATACTCATAAGGATAGAAAATATAAAGGAAGAGAATTATATGGTGGTAAAGCATCAACATTAGATTATTATCCATATGAAAGAGTAGAATTTGAAGACAATAAATTATTAAAGAATGCAAAAAGTATGTATTTAAATGCTGGTACTATTGGCAGTATAGATAGTTATTTAAAAATAGCAAAAGAAAATGGTGTAAATGCTATAGTAGTGGATATTAAAGATGGAGCATTAGCATATTCATCTGATGTTGCCAAGGAAATATCACCTACCGCATATAATACTGCGATTAATGATAATGATACTTACAAAGCTGCGATTGACAAAATAAAAGATGCTGGAATTTATGCTATAGGAAGAATAGTAGTATTTAATGATGTCCATTATGGAAAAGATCACCCAGAAGATTGTATTAGTTCAACAGCTTCAAGTAGACTTTGGCCATCAGCTTACAGTAGAGGAGCATGGTACTATAATGTAGAACTAGCTAAAGAAGCAGTAGAAAAAATGGGATTTAATGAAATTCAATTTGATTATGTTAGATTTCCAGAAGATGCATATAATATGTCAATAAAAGGAAATACTGATTTTAAAAATAAATATGATGAAGAAAAAGCAGAAGCCGTTCAAAACTTTCTTTTCTATGCTACTGATCAAATTCATAAAGTAGGAGCATATCTATCAGTAGATGTATTTGGAGAATGTTCTGGAGAATATGTAACAGCATATGGTCAATATTGGCCAGCAATATCAAATATAGTGGATGCAATTAGTTCTATGCCTTATACTGATCATTTTGGAAGAACCATAGATACATGGACTAATGCATATCAAACAGTGTATAATTGGGCTAAAGGAGCCGCTACTAGGCAGACAGAAATTCCAACTCCAGCAGTAGCAAGAACATGGATAACAGCCTATGATACACCATATTGGAAGCCAACAGTAGTGTATGGAGCAAGTAAAATAGAAGATCAAGTAAGAGCACTTTATGATGCAGGACTAGATGGTGGCTTTATCACTTGGAATTCAGCTTCTAGTCTAGCAAAATATGAACAAATAAAATCAGCATTTGCAAAAAATTATGGATAGGATGATAATATGAAAATAATAGAAGTAGAAAATAATAAATATGAAATAATAAAGGATTATAAAAATGGTTTTGATGAAGAAGATTTTATTAGTCACTATACCGATTACTTTGAAGATTATGATTATGTAGTAGGAGATATAGCATATAGTAAATTAAGATTAAAAGGTTTTTATGATTCTAAAAATAAAAAAGCTAAAGAAATAAATAATTATGATAATTTAGATAAATATCTAGAAGAAAATTGTGCAGTAGATTGTAAATATTATATATTAAAGAAAATAAAAGATGAATAAAATTTTATCTTTTATTTTAATGTAATAATAAAAAAATATTTATTATTTAGTTAATTAATAGTTAACATTTAAAATAAAAGAAACAAAAAATAGATTTTAAATATAAAAAAATATAAATTATTAATTAATTATGCTATAGTATAAAATGTGTTATTTGTTGTTTATAAAGATTAAAAGAGGTAGAAATGAAAAATAATATATTAACTATGAAAAAAAAGGAATTATTAAAAGTAATATTAAATAGTAAAAGTATAATGAATAAATCAATAATTTTAGAATTAGTGTACAATAACTATTTAGATAATTATATTTGTAAAATTACTACAAAAGAAATACATATAAAATGTCCCACTTTAATAAAAAGTAATAGCATGACAGGAAATGAGCAATTTATTCGTATTTTAGATAATTTTATTACATACTCATTAAATATATTTAATAATACTGAACTTATTAACAATATAATATCATTATGTATAAAAAATGATAAAAATAAAATTTTACTCACTAAAAAATATTTTTCTGATAATAAAAACATTAAGTTTTTTAATACAGAATTTAATAAAATGATAGTTAGTAATTTTTATAATAATTGTCAAATATTAAAAACAGAAATAAATGATCTTTTGATAAAAATTGGTATAAATATCGATGAAATTAATTTGGAAAATTATGAAGATTTAAAAAAATTAGTTAATTTATTAGAAGAACTATGCTTTGTAAATAGAAATCGATATGGTGTAGTGGCATTATTTGAAGTAATAACCAAAGACAATTACAAAATGTTTTCTATGCAATATGAACTATTATTAACAAATTACTATAATAATAGAGGATTTATTAAAGAATATAGAAAATTCAAAGAAAAAACTTGTATGTATATATAAAAAAAGTCAACTCAAAAAGTTAACTTTTATACAAAAATTGAAAATAAAATTTTATTATAATATATTATTAATATTCCTTTTTTGATATAGAACTCTAACAACAGTAACTAGTTTTTCTTTCTCATCTATAGTATAAAACATGAGAAAGTTTTTAATTCTAATACTTCTATATTCATTTTTTAAAATTCCTATAGGTCGATATATTAAATAACCATAAGGAAAATCTAAAATACTATTAGCACCATCTATAAAAGATTCTGCTAATTTTTTAGCGGCAGACTTGTTTTGCAAATTAATTGCGACATAATGAATAATGTTATCTATATCACTTTTTGCAATAGGTAAATATACTAATTTATACATAAAAATTACCCAATAATATCATTCATACTTTTCATAATTTCTTCTGAACTATATCTTTTAGGATTAGAAAACATTTCAGTTTCTGCTTCTTTTAATTTTTGAAAAGTATTTTCATCAAAAGTATTAGTTCTTACTTCAAAAGGTAGTTTTTGTTCTCTTAAAACAGCTTTAATAAACATGTTTACCGCTGTTGATACATTCATACCAACACTATTACAAAACTGTTCAAATCTTTTTTTATCTTTTGCATCTACTCTGACATTTAAAGTTAATGATTCCATGTTATCCCTCATTTCTAAAACAATTATATATTATTATTATTTATATGTCAATACAATGTATTATATTTGTATATATAGTATATTATTAAGTATATAAATATTTGTTTTTATTTATTAAAAAATATTTTCATATAAATATTTTATTCAAAGTATCATATTTTTATACATAATATTCTTTTTAGATTAATTAATAGTAACAGATAAACATAAAGATATTAATGAGAGCAAACTTGTATGTATACATAAAAAAAGTTAACCCAAAAAGTTAACTTTATTTTTTAATAATGGTGCCTCGTTGGAGATTCGAACTCCAGACCCTTTGATTAAAAGTCAAATGCTCTACCGACTGAGCTAACGAAGCATATAATTTGGTTGCCCCGGCTAGATTCGAACTAACGAATGCCACAGTCAAAGTGTGGTGCCTTACCGCTTGGCTACGGGGCAATAACCAAACAAAAAAAGTGGTGGAGGGACATGGATTTGAACCATGGAACCCGAAGGAACAGATTTACAGTCTGCCGCGTTTGACCACTTCGCTATCCCTCCACATGGTGCCGAAAACAGGAATTGAACCCGTAACCTACTGATTACAAGTCAGTTGCTCTACCAATTGAGCTATTTCGGCAATGGTGGGCGATATAGGACTCGAACCTATGACCCCCTGCTTGTAAGGCAGGTGCTCTAACCAACTGAGCTAATCGCCCATTACCTCATGACAATCAATACTATACCATTTCTTGGTATCATTTGTCAAGAGTTTTAGAAAATATTTTTCTAATTTTTACATTTTATCAGTTATTTCTTTTATTTTTTGATTAATCCATATTTCAAGATTATCTTTTAGAGGATTAAATCCATTTTTTGTCTCTGCCATTCTTTTTAGTTTAGTACCATCATGCTTATAATCAATATCTTTAATACTAAGTTTTAATTGATTATCATCATTATTAACATCTACTACTTCGGCAAAAACAGTATCCCCAACTTTTAGATAGTCATTAACATTTTTTACATAACCGTAAGATATTTCTGATATATGTATTAATCCATCATAGTTATCATCTTCAGTATTAACAAAAGCACCATACTTTTGTACACCGGTAACAGTAACCTTTACAACATCATTCTTTTTTAATTTTTCCATAATATCTTCCTCACATTTCTTATTATAACATTTTTTTTAAATTTTTAGAATATTTCTTGTACTTTTAATAAAAAAAATATATAATAAATTGTAGGTGATGAGAAATGGAAAATAAAGAAATAGAAAAAAGAATAAATGAGGTACTAAACAAAATAAGACCATATTTAGAAAATGATGGAGGTTCAGTTAGGTTTAACAGATTTGAAAATGGTGTAGTATATGTAACTTTAGTTGGAGCATGTGCAGGTTGTCCAATGGCATCTTCAACACTTGAAGACGGAATTGAAACAGCATTGATAAATGAAATACCTGAAGTAATAAAAGTTGTAAACGAGAATTAAGTTCTTGTTTTTTTTAACCATTCAATCATTGGTATATCATAATATTTTCTTAAATAGAAATAAATATTAGATAAATATAATTCATAATCATCTATTCTCTTAATAATAGAATTAAGTTCCTTCTCTTCCTTTTTTTTACTTAAAATTTCATCATATAATTTAAAATAGAAACTAGGATATATAATTCTAGCAAATAAAATTCTCATACCATAAAAAGAATAATGATTATAATAAAAATATTCATCTAACTCTTTAAATATATTTTGATTATTATTAAAAAAAGATAATTTAATATATTCAGCTAAATCTCTTGCTTTATGATCTAAAATAATATTTAAAGGATCAAATAAAGAATTATATAAATTATTATGAGATAAAACCTTTTTATCATAAAAATTAGGTTTTACTTCTTTTTTTGTATTAACAAGGTAAGAAATAGCATTTTCTCCCATTCCAACAAAGTAGTCAAAAGACTCCCTAATAAGAGGATATTTTTTTTCATTTTGACCAATTTGCATTTCGTAGTAGTCAATCAAATTTCCCCAAAGAACTTCCCAATTATTTCTTTCTAAACTTTTAAATGAAGGTATATCAATACTTGCTAAATTAGAAATAATAGATAGATTAATATTATTATTTCCTTTAAGTAAAATAAGAACATATAAGATATCTTTTACTTTTGTTATAGGACTATTAAATTTATTTAATATAATTTTATCAATATAAGAAAAATTAGAAAGATAATTATTTAATTTATATATATCATCAATACTATTATTGTTACCATAAAACGGTCTAAAAACAAAACTATTATTATTAATAACAAAATAATAATTACCATTTCTATTTAAAATTTCTTCTTCTAAAGATAAGTTATAATAAAACTCTAATATATTTTTCATAGTCTCCCTCATCATAATTTTATTAAATATAAATAAAATATAGACTAATAATTTCAATTGTGATAAAATTATAAATAAGGAGAAAAAAATGAAAAAAACAATAAAAGATTTTGATTTAGTAGGAAAAAAAGTAATAATAAGATGTGATTTAAATGTTCCAATGACTAATAACATTATTGATGATGATACAAGAATTAAAGCTAGTCTTAGAACTATTAAATATGCTATAAAAAATAATGCTAAAGTAATTTTATTATCGCATTTAGGTAAAATAAAAAAAGAAGAAGATAAAAAAAGTAATAGTCTTTATCCAGTAGCAGTAAGATTATCTGAATATTTAAATAAAAATATTATCTTTTCATTTGATACAAGAAGTGATAAACTTACAGAAATGGTAAGTAACCTAAAAGAAGGAGATATATTACTTATAGAGAATACTAGATTTGAAGACATACCCCAAAAAAAGGAATCAAATTGTGATGATGAATTATCAAAATATTGGGCTTCATTAGGAGATATTTTTATAAATGATGCTTATGGAACATGTCATAGAGCACATGCTTCAGTAGTAGGAATACCAAAATATTTACCTAGTGGTATAGGATTTCTAGTAGAAAAAGAACTTCAAAAAATAGATAATCTATTAGACTCTAAAACTCATCCCTTTATAGCAGTATTAGGAGGAAAAAAAGTAGATGATAAAATAACATTAATAGAATCACTAATAAATAAATGTGATAAATTATTAATTGGAGGAGCAATGTCTTTTACTTTTCTAAAAGCAAAAGGATACAATATAGGAAAATCTATTATAAGTAAAGAACATTTAACATTTGCCAAAGAAATGTTAAATAAACATTCTGATAAAATAGTTTTGCCTATTGATTTTGTAGTAGAATCCTATATAGTAAAAGATATAAATAATTTTGATAATGATGATATAGGATATGATATAGGAACTAAAACTATTAAATTATTTGAAAAAGAATTAAATGGAGCAAAAAGAGTAATTTTAAATGGGCCAATGGGATTATTTGAAGACAAAAAGTTTTCAAATGGAACAAATAGAATATTTAAATATCTAGAAAAAAATAAAATAAAAACATTAGTAGGAGGAGGAGATTCCGCATCCTCAGTTAACAAACTAGGCTACGAAGATTCATTTTATCATGTATCTACTGGTGGAGGTGCTACGATGAAATATCTTGAAAATAGATCACTCGTAGGCATAGATGTTATAGAAGATAAATAAAATAGTTAACTATAAGAAAACTATTACTAAATGGTAAATTATAAAATAGATTTTAATAAATAATAAATAAAAAAATAAAATATAAATATATAATTAAAAGTGTCTCCAAGTAAAATTATATATTTATACTAGGAGGAATAAAAAATGAAAAAAATAGTTGTATTTAACCACAAAATGAGCCTTTTATATGATGAATTATATAATTATATAGAAAGAACAAATAATATAGATACAGATAATGATATAATTATATGTCCATCAAATATTTATTTAGAAGCATTTATAAATAATTCACAGTGGTCTATTGGATGCCAAAACTTTAATCAAAATACAGATTTTAAACATACTGGAGAAATATCTACAGATCAATTAAAATCTCTTGGTATAGAGTATTCATTAATTGGCCATTATGAAAGAATAAGAGATTTCAAAGAAAGTGCCATTACCATAAATGATAAGCTAATCGCAGCACTTGATTCCAATATTTTCCCAATACTTTGTTTTGGAGAAGATATAGATGAAAATTATAGGGAAGAATTACCAAAACAACTAGATAAATATTTAAAAGATGTTCAAAATATAGAATTTATTATCTTTGCATATGAACCAATTTATGCAATAGGTACAGGTACACTTCCAAATAAAGAAAAAATAAAAGAAATAATTACTTTTATAAAAGAATATTTAGAAGAAAAATTTAAAACAAAACCTCGCATATTATATGGTGGTTCAGTTGACAGCGGTAATATTGAAGACATACTAAATATAGATATTGTAGATGGTATTTTACTAGGAGATTTATCTTCAAATATAAAAGAGGTAGAAAGAATTATTAATAAAATATAAATAAAAATAGAGAAGTATAATAAAAACTTCTCTATTTTTTTCTAAGAAAATATAATTCGACATATTTTGCTTTGTTTCCGTAGTACAATTTTGTTGTAAGAAAGAAGGGTAGAAGAAATGGAAAAAATAAAAGTTTTAATGATTGATGATAATGTCAATCTAGTAGAGATGGTTGAAGATTATTTTGATAATCATCCAAGAATTGAAATAGTAGGAAAAGCAAATGATGGTGAAGAAGGATTAAAAATAATAAAAGAAGGCAATTTAAAATATGATCTAGTTGTACTAGATTTAATAATGCCAAATAAAGATGGACTTAGTGTTCTAAAAGAATTAAAAAAATGTAAAATATCTCTAAATATAATAGTGGCTACTTCCTATAATGCACCAGATACAATAAGAAAAGTAAGTGAATATGGAGTAAATTATTATATACTAAAACCTTTTGATTTAAGTGATTTAGAAGATAAAATATTAGATACATTTAATATTTGTGAAAAGAAAACAATCAATTTATTAAATAATAATCTTCAAATATCAATTAGTAAAATGTTACATGAACTAGGTATGCCATCCCATATCAAAGGGTACCAATACATAAGAGAAGCAATTTCAATGGTATATGATAATCCTGAAATAGTAGGAGGAATAACAAAAGAATTATATCCAGAACTAGCAAGCAAATTTGACACTACAGTATCAAGAGTAGAAAGAGCAATAAGACATGCAATTGAAGTATCATGGAATCGAGGAGATTGGGATTTAATGGAAGATATTTTTGGTCATAGTGTTGATATAGATAAAGCAAAACCAACAAATTCAGAGTTTATTGTTACAGTAGCGGATAAACTGAGATTAGAATTTATAAAACAGACAACATAAGACACTTTTTGTGTCTTGTTTTAATATAAGATAAAAAAATACTATTCATTTTCTAATATTTATGTTATATTATAATTATATAGGAGGATAAAATGAATGATATTGAAAAACAAATAGAAGGGGAAGAAAAAGAAAGTAAGGAGGAGAGTCATATCAAATTAAATAGAAATAATAAAAGAAATAAAACTATTGTCTATATACTTGGAGGAGTAATTATATTATTACTAATAGCTACGATTATTTATTTAGTAATAATAAATAGAGAAAATAAAAATAAAAATTCAGAGCCTAGTAGTAGTGATACAATAAAAAATGAAGTAGAAGAAAATTATATTTATTATGTATCATGTGATGATAATACAGCACTTCTTAATGTCAGAAATAGCACTAGTGGTGATATAATTGATGGATTATCCTGCTATAAACAAGTGACTATAGAAGAAGAATTAGAAAAAACTGAAGCATGTGATAAATGGTATAAAATAAATTATAAAAAGAGAGAAAGTAATTATACTGGATATGCCTGTGGTACTTATATCAAAAAAAGTAATGTTACAGAAAATGAAATAAATAAAGTAAAAGAATTAATTGATAAAGCTAATGATTATTATGAAAATAGTGTTATTAAGCCTTACTGTGGAAAGACAAGTACTTCTAAAGATGTAAGTTTCAAATCAGATGATGGAACTACTGATGTAACAGGAGAATATGTTAAGTCAGAATATAAAAATATTGAAGAAATAAAAACATATTTATCAACATTTCTAGATCCAAGTTTATTTAAAAATGAACTTAAATTATCCGATATTAATAATCCAAAACAATATGATAATTATTATGAAATAGATGGAGAATTATATTGTAGAAATTATACAGGTAAAGGTTGGTTATCTAATTATACTGGAAACTATGATATAGAAATAGTATCAAATACCGATAATAAAATAGTAGTCAATATAGCATATGAATATTTAACAGATGATAGCAAGTGTGATATTAAAGATTTATCAAAGTGTAGTAACTCAAATTTTAAATATGAAATAAGCAAAATTAATATTGAAGATGGAATCATTAAAAAAATGGATTTCCATAAATAATTTATATATCCTCTTAAGCCTTAAAGTCTTAAGAGGTAATTTAAAGCCTTGAAGTCTTTAAATTATAATTTTATTATCATTTAGAATGTATTAAAAAATGTAAAAAATATGTCAAAAGTACTTGATATATTTTTTATTTATGCTATCATATAGAGTCAAGAAAAGGAAGTGATGTATCTCTTATAAATCTATTAATTTATGAGGGATACTTTTTTTATCGGAGGTGCCTAGATGATTGAAACTAATTTACCAGTATTATACTTAAGAGATTCTGTATTACTTCCATTTAACGACATTAGACTTGAGTTTAATAATGAAAGTGATAAAAAAATACTTAATATTTCCGAAGAAAAATATGATGGTCATATACTTTTAATAAATCTAAAAGATCCTCTAGAATTATCTCCCGATCTTCAAAAACTTCCCAAGATAGGAATATTAGGAAAAATAAAATCTAAATTAGATTTACCAAATGGCATAACAAGAGTAGTACTTTCTGGAATTGATAGAGTACAAATTATTAGTTTAAATGAAAATAATGATATATTATATTCTTTTGTTGTACCAACTAAAGAATATGATTATAATGAAGTAGAAGCATCGGCATTAAGAAGAGTTTTATATCGCAAACTAGATGAATACATAGACATTTCTCCATATATGTCAAATACAGTAATTGGAAGAATTACAGAAGTAAAAAATATTAGTAAATTAGCAGATATCATAGTAGAAGAATTACCTCTAGAATATAATGAAGCATTAAAATATATAGAAATAGTAAATCCAATGTATCGTATAAAAGAGATAATAGGAGATTTATCAAAAGAAATAGAAACAGTTAGATTAGAAAACGAAATTGAAGACAATTTAAAGATAAAGTTAGAAGAAGAACAAAAAGAATATATGCTTAAAGAAAAAATTAAACTTATTAAAGAAGAATTAGGAGAAGTTGATTTAAAAGAAAGTGATATTGAAAAAATAAGAAATAAAATGAAAAGTCTTGATTTGCCTATAAATATAGTAAAAAGATTAAATGAAGAAATAGATAGATATTCACTTACTAGTGCTACTTCTCCAGAAATGACCACAATTAGAACATATATAGATTGGTTACTTTCACTACCTTGGAATAAATTATCAAAAGATAATACTGATATAAAAAAGATTACCGAAGTATTAGATAATTCCCATTTTGGACTTGAAAATGTTAAAAAGAGAATCATTGAATATATAGCAGTTAAGAAAAAAACAAATACTTCAAATAGTCCGATTATATGTTTAGTAGGGCCACCAGGAGTAGGAAAAACATCACTTGCTAACTCAATAGCCAAAGCACTAAATAAAGATTTTGTTAAAGTATCACTAGGAGGCATTAATGATGAAGCTGAAATACTAGGCCATAGAAGAACTTATGTAGGAGCATCTCCAGGTAAAATAATTCAGCAAATGAAAAAAGCAACTACCTCTAATCCTGTCTTTTTAATAGATGAAGTTGATAAACTTACAAAAGATTATAAAGGAGATCCAGCTTCAGCATTACTTGAAATATTAGATAAAGAACAAAATACCAAGTTTTGTGATAACTATATTGAAGAAGAATTTGACTTATCTAATGTAATGTTTATATTAACTGCAAATAACATAAGTAATATTCCAGCACCACTATTAGATAGATTAGAAATTATAGAATTATCTAGTTATACAATATATGAAAAATTAAATATTGCTAAATACCATTTAATACCTAATCTACTTAATGATTATAAAGTTAAGAATATAAAGTTTACTGATGAAGCTATTCAAAAAATCATTACATTTTATACAAAAGAAGCGGGTGCAAGAGATCTATATAGACAAATAGATTCAATTATCAGAAAAGCAATTATAAATAATGATAAAAATAGTAAAATAGTAATTGATACAGGTGATGTTGAAGCATATTTAGGTGCTAATAAATATAACATTACCATTAATGATATTAATAATAAAACTGGAATAGTTAATGGACTTGCATATACAGCATATGGTGGTAATATTTTAAAAGTAACTTGTACATTATATCCTGGTAAAGGAAATATTACTTTAACAGGTGCACTAGGAGATGTTATCAAAGAAAGTATTTATATAGCTTTAAGTTATATTAAAGCTAACAATATAATGTTTAAAATTGATTATAAAATATTTGAAGAAGTAGATTTTCATTTTCATATAGAAGAAGGAAGTATTCCTAAAGATGGTCCATCCGCAGGTATTACCATTGTTACTGCAATTTTAAGTTTACTTAAAAATAAAATCATTCCAAATAATGTTTCAATGACTGGTGAAATAACATTAAGAGGTAAAATACTCCCAGTAGGAGGATTAAAAGAAAAACTAATAGCCGCTACTACTAATGGAATAGATACCGTATATTTACCACTAGAATCATCAAAAGAATTCTCTCTTTTGCCCCCTGAAGTTAGAGATAATCTAAATATCATTCTAGTAGAAGATTACGAGGATGTATACAAATCTTTATTTAAATAATAGATACTTAGTTATCTATTATTTTATTTATAAGATGTTAGGCCCATGATAAGTATGTAAATAAAGTGTATAAATGCTTGAAAAATAAGGGAAAATACTATATAATTAATATGGTGATATATAGATGGAAGATATAATAAAAAAAATATATGATTATTCATTAGAAGATATAATGGGGCAAAGTTTTGGTAGATATTCAAAATATATAATCCAAGATAGAGCAATACCTGATGTAAGAGATGGATTAAAACCAGTACAAAGAAGAATATTATATTCAATGTATAAAGAACATAATACTTATGATAAACCAACTAAAAAAAGTGCTAATGCCGTAGGACTTGTTATGGCTAATTATCATCCACATGGTGATAGTTCAATCTATGATGCCATTGTTCGTATGAGTCAGTGGTGGAAGAATGAAGCTCCTCTAGTAGAGATGCAAGGTAATAATGGTTCAATTGATGGAGATCCACCAGCAGCTAGTCGTTATACAGAAGCAAGACTTTCCAAAATAGCAGGAGAATTACTTCGTGATATAGATAAAACAGGAATAGTACCAATGGCTCCAAACTATGATGATAGACTATTAGAACCAACCGTTCTTCCAAGTAGATTTCCCAATTTACTAGTTAATGGTACTACAGGTATTAGTGCCGGATATGCCACCAATATGCCTCCACATAATTTAGGAGAAGTAATAGATGCAACAGTATTTAGAATAGACAATCCAAATTCTAGACTAGAAACAATTATGAATTATATAAAAGGACCAGATTTCCCTACAGGAGGAATAGCATTAGGAATAAATGGTATAAAAACAGCATATGAAACAGGAAGAGGAAAAATCTTTATAAGAGCAAAAGCACAAATAGAAAAAAATAAGATAATCATTACTGAAATACCATTTGAAGTAAATAAACAATTACTTGTCAAAAAGATGGATGAAATAAGATTAGATAAAAAAATAGATGGTATCGTTGAAGTAAGAGATGAATCAGATAAAGATGGACTTCAAATAACTATAGAACTAAAAAAAGAAGCAGATGCTAATAATATATTAAATTATTTTTATAAAAATACTGATCTTCAAATATCATATAATTTTAATAATGTTGTTATAGTAAATCGTAGACCAATGCAACTTGGATTACTTGGAATATTAGATGCATATATTGCTCATCAAAAAGAAATTGTATATAAGGGAACAGAATATGATTTAAAAACCGCTAAAAATAGTTTCCATATTATGGAAGGATTAGTAAAAGCAATATCAATATTAGATGAAGTAATTGCATTAATAAGAAAGAGTAAAAATAAAGCAGATGCAATAATTAATTTAGTAAAAGAATATAACTTTACTGATAAGCAAGCAGAAGCAATAGTTAATTTACAACTATATAGACTTACTAACACTGATGTAGTATTACTTGAAGAAGAAATGAAAAAATTAGAAGAAAAAATCAAATTATATGAAGAAATTCTTACTAATCCAGATAAATTAAATTCCGTAATTAAAGAAGATTTAAGAAAAATTAAGAAAGAGTATGCTATACCTAGAAGAACTGAAATTAAAGAAGAGATTGAAGATATAAAAGTAGATACTACTAGAATGATACCAAAAGAACAAGTAGTAGTAGTGGTAACTAATGAAGGATACATTAAAAAAGTACCACAAAGAAGTTATAGTACCTCTAATGGGGAAGAAACTACTTTAAAAGAAAATGATTATGTTATAGGATTATATAACATTACGACAACAGATGTATTATTATTATTCACTAACTTAGGTAATTATTTATATTTACCAGTTTATGACATACCAGAAGTAAAATGGAAAGAATTAGGAAAACATATTAGTAATATTATCAGTATAAATCCAGATGAAAAGATTGTTTCATCAATACCAGTATATGATTTTAATGAAAAAAGATATATAACCAGTTTCACTAAAAATGGCATGATAAAAAGAACAATACTTAGTGACTTTATAGCTATGAGATATAGTAAACCAATTAAAATGATGAATTTAAAAGATGATGATGAAATAATATCAGTAACAGACTCATCTTATTCAAATGTCTTTATAGCCACATCAAATGGTTATGGACTTTGGTATGATATTAGTGAAGTACCAATTGTTGGAATTAAAGCCGCAGGTGTTAAGTCAATTAATTTAAAAGATGATCACGTAGTAAGTGGAATTCTATTTGATATAGCAAGTGAATACTTAACAATCCTTACTGATAAAGGAACAGGAAAGAGAATGAGACTTACAGAATTAGAAAAAACAACAAGAGCAAAAAGAGGAATATTACTTATGAAGATTATTAAAAGTAATCCTAGTAAAATTATTAATGCCTACATTAATCAAAGTAAAAGCCTTGTTGGTGTAATAAGTGATAATTATAGCAAGATAATAAAAATAACTGAAATACCAATTATGGATAGATATAGTAATGGTTCATATGTAATAAAAGATAGAATAATTAGTTCATATTTAGTAAGTGAATTAATAACAAAAGAAGATAAAAAAGAAAAAGTAGAAGAAATAAAAGTAGAAAAAAAACAAATTTCACTCAGTGAAATAGATGATAAATTATCAAATATAGATAGTATAATTAAAGAAATTAATGAATAATTTAAAATAAGAGGTGTTAGTAATGTTATATGTTAATGATATTATAAATAAATGTAATGGAAAATTATTATGTGGTGATATTAAATTACCACTTAATAATTTTTCCAAAGACACTAGAACAATTAATAAAGGAGATGTATATATAGGCATCAAAGGAGAATCATTTGATGGAAATAATTTTTATAAAGATGCCTTTGATAAAGGAGCAAGTGTTTGTATTCTAGATAATATTAACGAAGAAATACCAAAAGAATATAAAAATAAAACAATTGTCAAAGTAGATGATACTATAAAATGCATTGGAATTCTTGCTAAATATAAAAGAAGTTTATATAACATGCCAGTAATTGCAGTAACCGGTAGTGTTGGAAAAACATCTACAAAAGAGATGATAGCAAATGTTCTAAGTACCAAATATAAAGTATTAAAGACAGAAGCAAACTATAATAATCATATAGGACTTCCACTTACTATATTAAAACTTACAAACGAAGATATTTTAGTAGTAGAAATGGGTATGAATAATTTAGGAGAAATATCTTATTTAACAGATATAGCAAAGCCAACAATAGGAGTTATTACCAATGTAGGTATGGCTCATATTGGAAACTTAGGTTCAAGAGAAAACATATTAAAAGCAAAGTTAGAAATAACAGAAGGACTATCTGGACCACTAATCATTAATAATGATAATGATATGTTACATAATAATTTAGAATATATCAAATCACTATGCAAAGTTATAACTATTGGAATAACAAATAAGAGTGATTACATGGCAAAAGAAATTCAAGATAAAACATTTAAAGTAGAAGATAATATAATAGAATCACCAATTAACAATAGTGCATTTATTTATAATAGTCTAGTAGCTTATGTTATTGGAAAAATATATAATATAAGTATTGATAAAATTAAAGAAGGAATAAAAAGTATGAAACTAATCTCAAATAGATTAGAATATAAGCATACTAATAATGGAGTAACAATTATAGATGATACATATAATTCATCACTTGATGCAATTAAAGCTTCACTTGAAATATTAGCAAAAGAAAAAGGTAAAAGAAAAGTAGCAGTAATTGGTGATATACTTGAAGTTGGAGATTATAATGAAGAAGTACATAGAAAAGTAGGGGAAATATTATTAAATAACAATTTAGATATAATTATTACTATTGGTAATAATACCAAATATACTGATACATATTTAAAAGAAAAAGGATATCACAATCTCTATCATTTCAATAATGAAAAAGAATCACATAAAGAAATAGAAAGTATTTTAAAATCAGGAGATGTAGTTTTATTTAAAGCATCACATTCTATGCAATTAGGTAATATTGTTAAATATCTAATGCAATAACATAAGTTGACAAAAAAATAATATTAAGGTATATTATAACTGTACTATTTAAGTACAGTTTTTAATATAAGGTGACATTATGAAAAAGAATAATTTAAAAAAATATATATTAATATTTATAGCAAATGCAATCATAACATTTTCATTTTATTTAAATAGAAATATATATAATGCAAGTTTTGAACAATATATATATAGTCTAATTAAGATAGAAGGAATGAGTGGTACATCAATACTTAGTTATATTATAATAATATTATATGGACTAATATTTTTTATCATACTAAATATAATAGCAATATTACCTACGATTAATTTTAATAGAAATATAACTATAAATATTAGAAAAAAAAGTGAAAAAAAAGAAATATCCTTGTTACCAATAAAGAATATTAAAAGATATAGTAGAATAATATTAGCATTTGCTATTATATATTTAGGAATAACAGTAGGATTTTTTGATTATGCCTTTAATAGTTTAAGAAATACTGATTTATTTAAAGAATATTATATTTCTCCAACCGAAGTAGAAATAAAATTTCCAGAAAAGAAACAAAACTTAATATATATTTTTCTAGAATCAACAGAAATGACAAATGTAAGCAAAAAAAATGGTGGTGTCTTTGATACATCAATTACTCCTAATCTAGAAAAATTAGCCTTAGAAAACATTAATTTTTCCAATTCTAATTTACTAGGAGGAGCAGTAGAATCATATGGAACAAGTTGGACAGTAGCAGCAATGATTGCCCAAACAGCAGGAATTCCCCTAAAAATAAAAATAGATGATATAAATAATAACAGCACTAATTTTTTAAATATAACTACACTTGGTGATATCTTAAGTAAGAATGGATATAATAACTATCTTCTTATGGGATCAGATGCTAATTTTGGTGGAAGAAGAGCTTACTTTAGCAATCATAATTATATAATTAGTGATTATTATACTGCAATAGAAGAAGGAAAAATAACTAGTGATTATCATGAATGGTGGGGATATGAAGATTCCAAATTATTTACATATGCTAAAGAAAAACTACTAGAAATATCACAAAATGAAACACCATTTAATTTTACAATATTAACCGCAGATACCCATTTTACAGATGGATATTTAGATAAAAGTTGTAGTACTGTATTTACTGATCCATATGCTAATTCATTTTATTGTTCTGATAGTATGATAGGAGAATTTATATCATGGATAAAAGAGCAAGATTTTTATCAAAATACAACCATTATTATAACTGGAGATCATCCAACAATGCAAGATAACTTCTATGACATTGACAATGGTTACAATAGAACTATTTATAATACATTTATAAATTCAAGAGTAATACCCGTTAATAATAAAAATAGAGTATTTACAACAATGGATATGTTTCCTACAACAATTGGAGCATTAGGAGC
>CAMFBT010000016.1 GCA_945948625.1 uncultured Mycoplasmatota bacterium
CAAGATTCAGATGTATATGCAGATTTTGAATCATTTATGAATTCTAAGAAAAAAGAAGAATTAGACAAAATCATTATTGAAGAAAATTTAAACAAAGATGAAACATATAATTTTATTCAAAGATCATTTGAACAAGGTAGAATTGAAACAAATGGAACTGAAGTATCTAATATACTTCCTCCAACGAATATGTTCACTCCAACAAATGACAGACAAGAAAAGAAAAATAAAGTTATTGATAAACTATTAGATTTTTTTGATAAATTCTTTAGTATTTCAAGTAATAAAATGTAAAATCGGGAGTTTTTGAAAATGAAAAGTATCTTATCAATGAGCTCAAATACAGCGAAAAATTATTTATTAAAGTCAGAAAGCTTTTCTAATGTAGAATTGCCTATATATTATAAATTTGATAATATTATTAGTTATATATTAAAACTAACCGAGGGAAAAAATATGTCTGATTTTTATAACGATCAGATAAAACCCCAAGATTTAGATGATGTTAATTATACAATAGTTAAGAATAAAAATGGAAAATATGATTGGAGACCAATTGAATTAATACATCCCTTTTTATATATACAATTAGTTCAAATAATTACTTTAAAAGAAAATTGGAAATTTATTAAGGATAGATTTAAACAATTTAGAAAAAATGAAAGAATTAGCTGTTATAGCATTCCAGGAGAGTCTACGACTAAAAAGCATGATAAAAAATCAAATATATATAATTGGATAAATAATATTGAACAAAAATCAATAATGCTTGGGTTAAAATATAGGTATATGGCAAAAACGGATATTTCTAATTGTTATTCATCAGTTTATACACATTCAATATCATGGGCTTTGTATACTAAAGAAGAGGCAAAAAAGAAAAAAAATAGAAATGATAAAAAATTGTTGGGCAATATAATTGATGAATTACTTAGAAAAATGAATTACAATCAAACAAATGGTATTCCTCAAGGAAGTGTTCTTACTGATTTTATAGCCGAAATTATTTTAGGATATGCTGATGAATTGCTATCTGAAAAATTATCTAATTTTGATATAGATTATCAAATAATAAGATATAGGGACGATTATAGAATATTTGCAAATAGTGAGTTAGAATTAAATGAAATTTTAAAAGTATTAACTGAAGTGCTATTTGAATTAAACTTTAAATTAAATGTTACAAAAACAGAAATTACGGATAACATTATAAAAAATTCTATGAAAAAGGATAAATATGAACTTTTATATTTGTATATTAATCCTAAGCTTACTTTAGAACAAAAACTGCTAATTATTAAGCAAATAAGTGATAACTATTCTAGTGATAGTAGAATAAAATATCTGATAACAGATTTATATGAAAAAGAAATAAAAAATTTAAAAAGAAAACCAAGACATTATGCAGAAATAATTAGTATTATTGTAGATATTATGTACAATAAACCTGGGTTATATAATATATCCATAGCAATACTTAGTGAATTGTTAAAAAAGTTATCTAAGAGTGAAAAAAATTATTTTATAGATTTAATTATAAAAAAATTTAAAAATACGCCAAATACAGAATATTTAAATATATGGTTACAAAGATTAACAATAAATGATTCTAAAGAAAAATATTATGACTGTAATATTTGTAAAAAAGTATATGATACAAAAACAAAAATATGGAATTCTTCTTGGCTAAATATTGATATAAAAGAAGAATATATAATTGATTTAGAAGTTTTGAAAAAAGTTTCAGATGTTATATCTTCTGAAGAAGTTGATAGATTTAATATAGATGGATATATGAATAGATAGTATTAATTAAATTTAGGGGGAAACATGTATAAAGATATAGAAAAAATATATAAAAAGAAAAGTCCATACAATATAATCATGAAAAAAACATTTTTAATATATATTGCGTTTATCTTAATTTCGTTAATTCTTAATGTTTTTAATAAAATAATACCAATGATATTAGTATTTGTTGCAATGATTTTAGTTTTAAAAAAAGTTAGTGAGAAGGTCTTGAATACAAAACTACGTTTTAGTTTTAGAAAAAATAAAAATGAAGAGACGTTGTCAGTAATTATTAAGAATGCTGATCAAAGGTTGTTTAAAAGGTATTCTGTAGAGAATAACTTTTACAATGAAAAAACATTATTATGTATTATTAACCATTATAGAAATTTGATAAAAACTAAAATGGTTGGGGGAAATTTATTAGCAATATTATCAATTATTATACCAACTGTATTATCATTTCTTACAAAAGATGGTTTTGATTTCAATAGCTTAACAAATGCCTTACCTTACCTTGTAACTTTCACTATTATGATAATAATATTATATTTTTTATATAACCAGTTTATTTCAATGAAGAATCTTTTAAAAGGTGAAGACGGAATGATAGAAAGATTAGAAGAAATATTCAGTGAATTATATGTGGAATGTGTAAGTGAATCAAATATAGTGAAAAAAGAAAAAGTAAAGAGGACAAATAATAAAAAAGCAAAAATATCAAAGAAGTAATTATGAATTTCTAGGTACACTTTTAGGTGCACAACCATATAAATTCTATTAAATTCAAGTAAATTTTAATAAACTTAAAAGTACACAAGCCCTTATAAAATAAGGGTTTTAATATTTTATAAAACTAGACAAATTAGAACTAGGTCGCCCCCTGAAGAGTGCCATTTGGTTCTTATTTTTTTTAAAGTCAGTGTTTATAAGAGACTTTGAGGATTTTGTTAATTCCTTAAAAATTTTTGAGATCAAGTTTGGAATGAATATTATAATTTTAAATAAAAAAATAAACTGTTATTTTAACAGTTTAAATCTTAATAATTAAATAATTTGCAATTATATTCATACAATAATTCATTAATATCAGCAAGATTAAATATTTTATTAATAAAGCAAAATCTTATTATTAAATCATATTTATTATTCTTTGGTAATGAGTATGAAGCACTATCTAATAATTCTTCTAATTCATTCTCTTTTAACTCAAGAGCTATTGCTAATAATATAATTGTCTCTTTGCTAGGGTGATAGTTTTTATTGCTCCTTATTTTAGAAAATAATCTTCTATCAATGTGTACTTTATTATAAACATCAGAATCTTTTAAATTTCTTTCATCAATTAATTTAAATAACATTGTTTGAAAATTATTAAAATTTTCATGTTGAGTAATAAAATTTTGGATATTTGAACTATCAGATGAACACATTTTTTTTGCATTATATGAGCTTTCAATTTTTTCAAAATCTTCTTCACAACATTCATCCATATATAGACATTTAATCTTACTAAAAAATTCATTTTTTCTTGGCTTTTCATTAATTAAATTATTATTAATATAAATTTTTAATTTGTTTTTTAAATCGTTCATATTGTTCTCCTTTTTTATATTATAAAAGTAAATAACTGTAATAATATTGTACCAAATTATACTTAAAATGTCACTTATTAAGTGACCAATATAATAAATAATTGTAGTATTATGTAAGCAGAAAAGGAGATGTTACAAATGACAAAAAGAAAAAAATTAATGGATGTAGTTTTTATATTAGATAGAAGTGGATCTATGAGAGGAACAGAAAAGGATACTATTGGTGGCTATAATGGTTATATTAATGATTTTAAAAGTAAGAATGCTAAAATAACGACAGTATTATTCGATGATAAATATGAGATGATAACAAAAAGGCAAAATGTTAATGAAGTTTCTGAATTAACTGAAAAACAATATTATGTTAGAGGATGTACTGCATTACTAGATGCGATAGGAAAATCAATTAAATTTATGGAAAAAGAAAAAGCTGAAAAAGTAATGTTTATTATAACAACTGATGGTTATGAGAATGCTTCACATAAATATAATAAAGAACAAATAAAGGAAATGATTCAAGGACATAAAGAATGGGAATTTATGTATATAGGTGCAGATATAGATTCATATAGTGAGGGACAAAGTATTGGTATAAGTAGTTCTAATATATCAAATTACAAAAAAGACGGTAAGGGTATATCTAAATTGTTTAAAGCAATGTTTGTAGCAAGTGATGTATTTTGCGATGAAGATTGTATCGATTCTTCGTGGAAAGAAGAGTTAGAAGAATACATGGAAGAAAACGAGGAAAAAGAATCAAATAATACAGAAATATAATGGTAAAAAAACTAAAAATTTGGTACAATAATCTTGGGTGATGAAAATGGGATTCATATGGGAAATATTGAAAGCAGTATCAGATGTCCAAGATGAAAATGAAAAAAAGAAACAACAACAAAAAGAAAAAGAAATGGAAGCATATGAACTTGAAGAATGGCAAAAAGAATTAGTTCGAAAAGGTGAATATGATCCATGGAATTTCGAAGAAGATGGAGATCTTGAAGAAGATGACTATTATAACGAAGAAGATAAATAAAAAGGTAGCTTAATTGCTGTAAATGGTAAAACAAAATTTAAAATATTTTCTAAAATTATTTAATTTAATGGAAAAAAGTTTTAAAATTTGGTACAATGAGTATGGAGGTAATAATTTATATGGAAGTAGAGGAGAATAATAGTCAAGTTAATCAAATGGAAAATGAAAAATATTTAACTACGCAAATTATTACTTATATTGGAAATAAGAGATCGCTTCTTAGTTTTATAGGACAAGCGGTTGAAGTTGTAAAAGAAAAACTTGGTAAAGATAAATTAGATATTGTAGATATATTTTCTGGTTCTGGTATTGTTTCTAGATATTTAAAACAATATTCTTCTAAATTGATTGCTAATGATTTAGAAGAATATTCATATATATTAAATGATTGTTATTTATCTAATAAAAATGAAATAAATATGGATGAAGTTATATCTTGGTATAATTATCTTAAAGAAAATATTAATAAAGAACTTAAAGGTGGATTTATTACTGATATGTATGCCCCATCTGATATGAATAACATTAAATTAGGGGAACGATGCTTTTTTACTACTAGAAATGCTATGTATATTGATACAATGAGAAATCTTATTAATGATGTACCTGAAAATTATCAAAAATTTTTTATTGCTCCACTTCTTACTGAAGCTTCAATAAAAAATAATACTTCTGGTGTTTTTAAAGGTTTTTATAAAAATAGTGAAACTGGTATTGGTCAATTTGGTGGTAATAATGAAGATGCTTTATCTAGAATAAAAAAAGATATAGATTTACCATTTCCAGTATTTAGTAATTATGATTGTGAGGTAAAAGTTTTTAAAGAAGATGCTAATAAATTAGTTAATGATTTAGAATTAGTGGATTTAATATATATGGATCCTCCTTATAATCAGCATCCATATGGATCTAATTATTTTATGCTTAATGTTATTAAGAATTATGAAAAACCCATTGATGTTAGTCCTGTTTCTGGTATTCCTAAAAAGTGGAATCGTTCCAAATTTAATCAAGCAAAAGAAGCATTTAACACTTTTCGTGATTTATGTAATAATGCTAAAGCTAAATTTTTATTAATTTCTTTTAATTCAGATGGATTTATAAAAAAAGAACAAATGATTGAAATGTTATCTGAAATTGGTGATGTAACAGTTTATGAAAAAAAATATAATACATTTAGAGGTTCAAGAAATTTAAATAATAGAGATATTCATGTTAAGGAATATTTATATTTAGTAGAAGTTTATAAATATAAGGAGAATTAATATATGGCACATAAAATGGAACTTAGTAAACAAAGAGAAAATATTGTTATTAATAACATTTCTAAGTATCAAGAAATTGATTGCAATATTGTAATTGATAAAATTATTAAGATACTTGAATGTGAATTTAATGTTAAACTAGTTAAAGAAAATAGTATTAAGCTAAAAGATATAGTTGATAAATTAAAAGTTTTATACCCAGATGAAGATTTCTTTTATTATTATAATACCTCTAATATGAAACCTGATGGTGGTTTAGTATATTTAGTGGATAAAGATATGAATAAATATCCAATACTAATTACAGAAGTTAAAAATCAGGGTACTAATGATATGAGAATTGCTAAAGGTTTAAAACCACAATCGTTAGGTAATGCTATAGAGAGATTAGGTAAGAATGTTATTGGACTTAGAACTTATTTACTTAATGAAAGTATTTTTCCTTTTGTTTGTTTTGGATATGGTTATGATTTTAAAGAAGGTTCTAGTATTTTAGATAGAGTAGTAACAATTGCTATGTTTGGTAAATTGAATACTACTTATCTATATAATAATGGTCCTTTTAATAGAGGAAGTTTTTATTTTAGACATGAAGCTTGGAAGAATGAAGAGATGTATGAAATATTATATAAAATAGCTAAAAGTAGTATTTATTATTATTTTTCTAAATATGGAGATGAATGTTTTATGAGAGAGTATAATTAAATTATATTCTCTCTTTTTGTTTACAAAAGTTACTAAAAGAGATATAATATAGTAAAGTTTATAAATAGAAGGAGGTAATTATAAACTAGCGCCAGAACCTAATATGGTTGACGAGGAAAGTAGTTATCGAATATTCGGCGGATGCTACTTTGGGTTTATATGCTCATTAGATTATTACAAAAAGCAAAATCAATATTGTAACAAAATGATAATCACATATAAGAAAGAGGTAGAATAAATATGTGTGGCATAGTAGGTTATGCAGGAAGAAAAAATGTTATTAAAAATATTATGACTGGACTTAAGTCATTGGAATATAGGGGTTATGATTCATCAGGTATTGCTTATATTAAAGATGGAAAAATTAATATAATAAAAAAGGCTGGGCCTATTAAAAATCTTGAAAGTAAATTAAACTATAATGATGATGCAAGTATTGGTATTTCTCATACTAGGTGGGCAACTCATGGTAGGGCAGATGATATTAATGCACATCCTCATAAACAGGGAAAAATAACTATTGTACATAATGGTATTATTGAAAATTATGATACTTTAAAAAAAGAATTAGAAAAAGAAGGTTATGAATTTAAAACTAGTACTGATACTGAAGTTGCTTGTGCTGTTATTGATAAATTGTATAAAGAGACTAATGATATGATTAGTACTTTGAGTAAAATTAATGAAGTATTAAAGGGAAGTTATGCTTTTAATATCATAAATGATGATATTCCTGATACTATTTTTGGTATTAGAAAAGATAGTCCTTTAATTGTAGGTATATCAAATGATGGTAATATGTTAGCTAGTGATATACCTGCGGTTCTTCATATCACTAATAAATATGTTGTCTTAGATAATTATGATATTGTTGTATTAAAAGATGATAGTGTTAAATATTATGATAGACAAGGTAAAGAAATTAATAAAGAAATAAAGGAATATAATAATAGTTTAGATACTATTAGTAAAAATGGTTATGATCATTTTATGTTAAAAGAAATTAATGAGGAGTCTGAGGTTGTAAAAAAAATACTTAATATTTATACTGAAGATAATCATGTTAAGAATATTTATGATATAAGAAAATATAAGAATATTGATATAGTAGCTTGTGGTTCTGCTTCATTTGCTGGGCAAATTGGTAAATATTATATTGAAAAATATGCTAATATTAGGACAAATGTTTATTATGCTTCTGAATATAGATATCAAAGAAATTTTTTTGACAAAGATACTTTAGTTATTTTAATTTCTCAGTCTGGAGAGACTGCGGATACACTTGCTGCTCTTAAATTGGCTAAAGAACATAATATTGATACTTTAGCTATAGTTAATAGGAGAGATTCTTCGATTGCAAGAGAAGCTGATTCTGTTATTTATACTGAAGCTGGTATTGAAATAGCGGTTGCTACTACTAAAGCTTATTTAGCTCAAGTTATAATATTATTATTACTTGCTATTAAAGATACTAAAGAAGAATATAAGGTTATTGAAGATATTAAATTACTTCCTAATTTAATTACTAAGTATATTAATGAATATGATTATAATGCTATTGCTAATGTACTAAAAGATAAAGAACATGTTTTCTATTTGGGTAGAGGAATAGATTTTTATTTAAGTATGGAAGGTAGTTTAAAACTAAAAGAAATATCATATATTCATAGTGAAGCATTTCAAGCTGGTGAATTAAAACATGGCAGTATTTCTTTAATTGATGAAGATTTTGGTGTAGTATCTGTAGTAACTGATAAGTCTATTAGTGATAAAACTATTAGTAATTTAAAGGAAGTTTCTGCTAGAGGTGCTAAAATTATAACTATTACAAATATAAAAGATGAAAATTTTTCTGATTATAAAATTGAAGTTGATGATTATAATGAAGTATTGAATCCTCTTACAGTAATAGTTCCTATGCAAATGCTTGCTTATAATGTTGCTAAATTAAGAGGTTGTGATATTGATAAACCAAGAAATCTTGCTAAATCGGTAACAGTAGAGTAAAGACTAGTAATAGTCTTTCTTTTTTGTTTTTTGACAAAAACTTATTTTTGTGATAGAATATTTCGCTGTTTAGGAGAAATATTATGAAAAATGAGATATTAAGATTACTTTTTAGATATTCAATGAGTAAATGTATATTTGATAAGGAAGCTATTAATAGATTATATAATATATTTATTGATAACTATTATAATATTGATAAGAATTTGAAATCTATTGAAATAGTTAATGATGATAATGTTGATGGACTTTATCGTCATACAGATAAAACTATCAGATTAAATATTAATAATATTGTTTTTCAAATGGAAGGTGAAATTGAAAGATTAAAATTATTTGATATTCAAAAATATTTTTATTTTAATATTCAGATACTTTTGTCATTGTTTCATGAATTAGAACATGCTAGGCAGTTAGATATTGCTCTTGGAAAAAGTTTATATTCTATAATAATATTTTATGGTAAGACATTTGGAATATCTGGAAATAAAGATAATAATTCTTTGGAATATAAGAATTATGTTAATGAATTATATTTAAGTACTTATAAATATAATCCTTGTGAAAGGGGAGCATATATAGAATCTTCTAGAATTGTTGGTGATATAATTAAAGATGAATTTTATATAGATAAAAATATTATTAATTATTTAGAATGGTTATTATTAAGTGAAAAGATATCAGGATATAATATTAAAAATGATAGAATAATTTCTCCTTGTGATACATTCTTTTCAATGATTGATATGTCACTATTATGGGAGAGTTTCCCTTTTTACTGTGATAATGATAAAATAATGTATAGTGATGTGAAGAAAAATTATACCTTGGATGAAAGACTTAAGTATGGTTTTCCTATATCAGATTTTGAATATAAAAGATTAGTTAATAGTATAAATAAACTAAAAAATAAAATTTTAAAGAGATAGGAGGATATTATGCCTATTATTGATGGAATGAATAGTGATTATGTTGATTATTTTTCATTAGAGGATTATATTTCTAGGATTAAGTTATTACCTAGAGTATTAGAACATCTTGAAGATACTAATAAAGAATTTGATAAGTATATAAATGAACTATTTAAATATGATGAAGAATATATTATTAATTACTGGATATATTTGCTTTATATTGAGCTTGTTTCTAATCAAAAAATAGAAAGTTTAAAACAAGATGAATCAAGAATTTTGGATAATAAAATATTTTTTGATACTCTAAGTATAAGTCATAAGAGAATACATACTCTTCATAATTTTATTACTGATGGTGAATTAGAACCAACTTTTAGTTATCGTGATACCGAAGTAAATGTAAGTAAGATAAATTCTGATGGTAGTGAAGATATATTTTGGAGAGGTGCTAAAGCAGAAGATGTTGTTAAGTTTATGAATGATTTTATTAAAATATATAAACAAGGTGGTACTTCTCTTATATTTAGTAATCCTTTTTTAGTTAGTAGTCTTATGCATTTATTATTTTTAAGAATTCATCCATATAGTGATGGAAATGGTAGAACAGCTAGAATAATACATAATATTAAGTTTACTGAATCTATTAATAAGTTATATGGTAGTAGATTAAAGATAAGTCCTCTTAATATTTCTGAGAGTATATTAATAAATAAGATAACTTATGTAAAAAGAATTGATAATATTTATTTTGATATTAAACATGATTCTAATAATGAAATAAATGCTTGGTTTGATTTTATATTAGATATGGTAGATGAACAATTATATAAATCGATGAATATGCTACAGGAAATTGATTCTTCATTTATAAAGAAAATTCCAAAAAGTGATATGAGATTATCTAGATTAAAACATAGATAATCTTTTTTTGTAAACATATTGTTAATTAACTTGTATTAATTTTTTATGTATGATATTATTTAGTTAATAATGATGATAGGGAGGTTAATGAGTTGACTAATTTTGATGTCGAATATTTAAAATTATTAGAAAAGATATTAAGAAATGGGGTTGAAGTTGAAAATAGAACAGGGGTTAATACAATAAAAGTTTCTGATCATAGTTTTAGATTTGATTTATCTAAAGAATTTCCGATGCTTATGACTAAACAATTTTATTATAGATTAGCAGTTACTGAAATGCTTTGGATTTGGCAAATGGGATCTAATGATGTTAGAGACTTACATGAGAGAAATGTTCATATATGGGATGAATGGATGGTAGATGAAGATGGTATTTATCGTATTTATGAACCTGCTGGTACTTGCGAATATGATCCTGATAAAGAGGTAATAGTATTAGATCCACTTAGTGCATCTATTAAAGATCCTTTAGCAAAAATGAAACCACTTGAACCAAAATATGATAAAAATGGGAAGGTTATGACTGCTAGAAGTTTGATACCTGGTAAAACTATTAAGGCTGCTAAATATTATGGACCTGAATTTGCTTATTCTATAGGAACTGCTTATGGATATTTGGTAAATAGATATGGTTATATTGATGAACTAATTTGGACTATTAAAAATAATCCAACTGATAGAAGAATGGTATATAGTTTATGGCAGAATGAATTTTTAAGAACTGCTGTTTTACCATCATGTGTATGGTCTACTGAATGGAATGTTTTTGATGGTACTCTTAATTTACAAGTTCATCAAAGAAGTTGTGATGTACCTTTAGGTCTTCCATTTAATGTTACACAATATGCGGTATTTTTATCAATGATTGCTCAAGTTACTAATTTAAAACCTGGTATTATCTCTTATTCTATTAATGAACCACATATTTATGTTAACCAGATTGATGGAATTAAAGAACAATTAAGAAGGGGTAATACTTATGAATCATTTTCTCGAATGGCTCCTAGTAAGTTAGAAGCATTAAAAAATGATTTGGAAAAGAAATTATCCTTAATTGAAGATAAAGAAAGTGATGAATATTTAAAAACTGATTCTGATTTAAGAATTATTGATATAATTCTTAATCCTGTTAAACCAGAATTATGGTTAGATTCTAGTATAGATGACTTTTATAAGTTTGATAATTCTAAAGAATTAAAACATGTGAAAGTTAAAAATTATAAACATATGGGAAAAATTTCTTTTCCTATATCACAATAAGGAGGTTTATTATGAAAAACTTAAGTTTAATTGCTGCTATTGGTGAAGGTGGAGAATTAGGCTATAATAATAATTTGATATGGAAAATTAGAGAAGATTTGCAATTTTATAAGGAAATGACAATGGGTAAAAATATTATTATGGGAAGAAAAACTTTGGAAAGTATGCCTCTTCAGGCACTTGAAGGTAGGCATCCAATAGTACTTACTAGTAAACCTTTAGAGACTTGTACTAACTTAGAAGTTTTTCATGATTTAGATTCTTTACTTGATTATGTTAATGATACTAATAAGGAATTTATGGTTGTGGGAGGAGCTAATGTATACGAAGAGTTGCTTCCATATGTTCAAGTAATGTATTTAACAGAAATAAAAAGAGAAGCTTATGCAGATACTTTCTTTCCATATTTTAATGAAGATGATTGGAATATAACTGAAATAGGAGATTTCTTGGATAATGATATACCATATATTAGAAATAAATATGTAAGAAAAAGGAGTAAGATGGTTAAATGGGAAAGTTAATAGTTATTGAAGGTTCATGTGATGGTGTAGGTAAAAGTACACAATATAAATTATTAATTGATAGGCTTATGCAAGATAAGGAATTTACTATTACTACTCATCATTTTCCTAGTTATGGTACTTATCAAGGTAGACCAGTTGAAGAATATTTAAGAGGAAACTATGGAAAAATATCTGAATTGTCACCATATTTTGTAAATAGTTTATATGCACAAGATAGAGCTATTACATGGATTACTGGATTAAAAGAAGAATATGATAGAGGAAATATTATAGTTTTAGATAGATATACTACTTCTTCTTTAATATATCAATCATCAGTGATTGAAGATGAAAATGAAAGAAAAAAGTTTATAAATTATGTTTCTGATTATGAATATCATAAATTAGGTTTACCTGAACCAGATATGGTGATATTCTTACATGCACCATTTGAGATTGCTCAAATGTTAAAAAATAAGAGACTAAATAATGATGGGGTAAAAAATGATATTCATGAAAAAGATTATTATTTTATGAAAAAAGTATCTGATATTTCAATTGATATTGCTAAGATGTTTAATTGGGATTTTATAGAGTGTTCTGAAGGTAATAAAATGCGTTCTCAAGAAGAAATTCATGAAGATGTATATAAATTAGTAAAGAAGAAAATAGGATAATTTTCTTCTTTTATTTGTATATTTATTTTTAAAAAATATGATAAATTATTTATAGACTACAGGCTTTGATAGAAAATAATAAAAAAATATGGACTTTAGTTATTAATAATGATACAATTAGTTTAATTAATTTAGAATAATGATTGGGTGGGTATGTCTGACTATTTTGAAAGGAGCAAAATTATGTTAAAAGATTTAGTTAAAACTGAAATAAATGTTATTAATAATAAAATAGGAATAATGGGAATTGGAGATGTAGATTATATATCACTTACCGATTTAGCGAGATATGCTGATGCAGAAGAACCAAGACTTCCAATTAGAGATTGGATGAGAAATAAAGAAGTTATTTCTTATTTAGGACTATGGGAAAGTATGAATAACAAAAATTTTAAAGGGGGCGAATTCGCTACCTTTAAAAATGAAGCAGGTAGTAATAAATTTAAAATGTCTCCACAAAAATGGATTAAAGAAACTAATGCAATTGGAATTATTTCAAAATCAGGAAGATATGATGGTGGAACATTTGCACATCCTGATATAGCCTTTGAATTTGCCAGTTGGTTAAGTCCTGAATTTAAACTCTATTTAATAAAAGAATTTGAAAGATTAAAAAGTAATGAAATGTATCAACAAAAACTTGAATGGCATGCTAATAGATTATTATCTAAATTAAACTATGTAGTTCATACTGATGCAGTTAAAAATTATATAGTTCCAAAATTAACGGATAAACAAAAGAAGTTTGTATATGCAGAAGAAGCAGATGTATTAAATGTAGCATTATTTGGAATGACTGCTAAAGAATGGAGAGAAAATAACCCTGAACTTGCAAAAGATGGGAATATACGAGATTATACTGATTTACTTCATTTAGTAGTATTAAACAATTTAGAAAATTCAAATGCTGAATTCATTAAGTTAGGATTAGTTCAAAGTGAAAGATTAGTAAAATTAAATGAATCGGCTAGAAATCAAATGGAAGTATTAAAAAATAATAAGGGTATAAAGGAACTGGAAATATTACAAAATCAAGTTGATAATAAAATTTTAATTGAAAATAAATAATTGTAAAAAAACGAAAACTCAAAAGAAAGTGAATCTTTTAAAAATTGACATTACAATATTTTTTGAATTAAAACTAATGACTTTTTATTAGAAATTTGATACAATGATAATGGTGATATAAGTGAAAGATATAAGAGTAGTATTTATGGGAACACCATCTTTTGCTGTTCCTATATTGGAAGCATTAATTGAGAAAACTAATGTTGTTATGGTTGTATCTCAACCAGATAGGGAAAAGGATAGAAAGGGAAATGTTATATATTCTCCCTGTAAATCTATTGCTATTATGAATAATATTCCAGTATTTCAACCTTTAAAGATTAGAGAAGAATATCAAACTATATTAGATAAAAAACCTGATATTATTGTAACTGCTGCTTATGGGCAAATAATACCTATAGAGTTACTTAATTATCCTAAATATGGTTGTATTAATGTTCATGGTTCATTACTTCCTAAATTAAGAGGTGGAGCTCCTATTCATCATGCTATTATGAATGGTGATAAAGAAGCTGGGGTTACTATTATGTATATGGATAAGAAGATGGATGCTGGGGATATTATTAGTCAAAGAAGTATAGAAATAGATGATGATATGATTTTAGATGAATTATATTATAAATTATCATTACTAGGTAGAGATTTACTTATGGATACTCTTCCTAGTATAATTGATGGTACTAATAACAGGATTAAGCAAAATGAAGATGAAGTAACTTTTGGATATAATATTACTAAAGAAGAAGAAAAAATTAATTTTAATGATAAAATAGATAATGTATATAATAAAATTAGAGGATTATCTAGTATACCTGGGGCATATGCTATTATAAATGGTAAGCGAATGAAAATATATATGTCAGAAAAAACTAATATTATTTCTGATGCTATTCCTGGTACTATTTTAGATATTAATAGTGATGGTATTTTTGTAAGTACTAATGATTATGTTATTAAATTAACTGATATAAAACTTGAAGGAAAGAAAAGATGTTTAGTAAAAGATTTTATAAATGGTATTAAAAAAGAAGATTATATTAATGAGGTATTTGAATGAGTAATATTGAAAAACAAATTGATGGTGAAGAAAAAAAGAAAAAAAGTTTAAAAGAAAGATGGAAAGATAAAAGAGAAAGGGCTAAAATTGAATTATTGTTATATGGAATATTCTTTTTAGCAGTAATTGTTTTTTCTAGAGTATTAAATGGTTATAATAATGTTTCTTTAGATGAAGAAGTTAATAATACTTTTATTAATGAAATTACAGATAATTATAGTTATGTTATTGATATTGTAATTGATGATAAAAATTATAAATATTTTGGTAATGAACTTGGTCATAATAGAAGTGTTAATAGAATAAGTGATGGTAAAGAAGATTATTTTTATAAAATGAATGATAAATATTATATTTTAGATACTAATGGTAATTATATTTTAACTTATATAGAGGATGTATATCCTTATATTGATTATCATTATTTAGATATAAACAATATTAAGAAATATATAAAATTAGGTACTAAAAATAATGATACTTATACTATTAAAATATCTGATATTGTATTAAATAATAGTAGTAATGATACTATATCTATTACTTTGAATGAATTAGAAAAAATGATAATAATAGATTATACTAATTTATTTAAAATAGATAATATTAATCTTAATAAAGAAGAGGTTGTAATTAAGTATTTTAATATTAATAGTATTAATTCATTAGAAGAATAATTATTTTTAAAAAAGTATATATTTTAATATAAATATATCTTTTTTTTCTTAAATATGATAAAATGTAGTAGGAGAGTGATAAAGTGAGAGTAATAATTTCGGCTGGAGGTACAGGAGGACATATTTATCCTGCTCTTGCAATAATTAATAAAATAAAAGAAAAAGAACCTGATAGTGATATTTTATATATTGGTACTACTGATAGAATGGAAAAGGATTTAATACCAAGTTTAGGATATAAGTATGAAGCTTTAGAAGTAAGAGGATTAAAGAGAAAATTAACTATAGATAATATTAAAACTATTATTTGTTTTGTTACCGCTATTAAAAGGGCAAAACAGATTATTAAAGATTTTAATCCTGATGTTGTTATTGGCTGTGGAGGGTATGTTACTGCTCCTGTTATATATGCAGCTAAAAAATTAGGTAAAAAGACTTTTATTCATGAACAAAATAGTGTTGTGGGACTTGCTAATAAGTTTTTAGCTAAATATACTGATAAAATAGGTGTATCTTTTGAAAGTACAATAAAAGATTTTCCTTCTAATAAAGCTATTCTTACTGGTAATCCTTGTAGTGAAAAAGCATTAACTATAAAAGCTTCTAGTAAAAAGGAACTTGGTGTAGATGAAAATAAAAAACTAGTATTAATAGTAATGGGTTCTTTAGGTAGTAAGAGTATTAATGATAAAATATTTAGTTTTATTAATAAGTTTAAAAATGAAAATTATAGTGTTATTATTGTTACAGGTAATAGTTATTATGAAAAAGTAAAAGATAAAAAGGTTCCTGATAATGTTAAAGTAGTTCCTTTTATTTATGAAATGCCATCTGTTATGAAAATAACTGATTTAATAGTAACTAGAGCTGGAGCTTCTACTATGAGTGAAATTACTGCATTAGAGATACCTGCTATTTTTATACCAAGTCCATATGTAGTAAACAATCATCAATATAAAAATGCTTTAGATTTAGTAAATCAAAATGCTGGTATTATGCTTGAAGAGAAAGATTTATCTGATATTTCTTTAATTAATCTTATTGATAATACTTTAGATGATAAAGATAAACTAAAAGAAATTAAAACTAATCTAAAAAAGATTGGTATTAAAGATAGTAGCACAAGAATATATAATATTTTAAAGGATTTGATTATAAATGATAGAAAATTTTATTAGTAATTATGAGTATTATAAAAATGCTAATTTAAAAAAATATAATACTTATCGTTTGGAATGTTATGCTGAATATTTAGTTTATCCTTCAAATGTAGAGGAATTAATTAATTTACTTAAATATTTAAAAGAAAATAATATTAAGTATATTATTTTAGGTGGTGGTTCTAATATTATTCTTGGTAGATCTTGTTTTGATGTGGTTATTAAATTAGACAAATTAAATAAAATAAAAATTAATGATAATGTAGTAGTAGCAGAAGCAGGTGTATCTTTAATTAAACTTGCTAATGTTTGTATGAATAATAATTTAGATGGTTTAGCTTTTGCTGGTGGTATTCCTGGTATGGTTGGAGCTTCTACTTCAATGAATGCTGGTGCTTATAATGAAGATATGTCTATGGTTGTAAAAGAAGCTAAGGTAATAACACCAGAATTTGAAATAATAACTTTATCAAATAAAGAACTAGAATATGATTATCGTGATTCTTTTTTAAAAAGACATAAAGATTATATATGTATTGAAACTACATTTATAATGAAATATAAAAATAAAGAAGAAATTAAAGAAATAATGGATAATAGAAGAGATAGAAGAATTGCCTCTCAACCATTAAATAAACCTAGTGCGGGGTCTGTATTTAGAAATCCTATTGGGTTATCTTCAGGTAAGTTAATTGAAGATGCTGGACTTAAAGGATATACTATTGGAGGAGCAATGGTAAGTACAAAGCATGCTAATTTTATTATTAATACTGGTTCTGCTAGTTACGATGATATTATTGATTTAATTCGTTATGTTAAAAATGAAATTAAAAGACTTTATAATATAGATTTAATATTAGAACAAGAAATAATAAGGTGATATTATGTCAGAAAAAAAGAAAATAAAGGTAAGAGTTAAAAAAAGAAAATTAAAAATTAAGAGAATTATAACTATGTTATTATTTTTGATTATATTAGTTCTTTCTTTTATTTATTTAAGAAAATTACCTATTAAAAATATTTATATTATTGGTAATAATATAGTATCTGATAAGGAAATTATAGAAGAAGCTGGTATTAGTGATTATCCTTCTTTTATTTGTACTTCAAGTAGTGGTATAAAAAATAAATTACAAAAAAATGATTATATTAAAGAAGTAACTATTAAGAAAAAGTTTTGGGGTAAGATTTATGTTTATATTAAAGAAGAAAAAATTCTTGCTTTATATAATAATAAATTAATATTAGAAGATGGAAAAGTAATTGATAATCATTATAATATTATGTCAGTACCTATACTTAATTCAGATATTACTAATATTAAAGATAAGTTTGTAAGTAAGATATCTTTAATAGATGATGAAATTCTTCTTAAGATATCAGAAATTGTCTATGTACCAAATGAAGTAGATAATGAAAGATTTGTTTTTAAAATGAATGATGGTAATTTGGTATATATTACTTTAACTAAAATAACTAA
>CAMFBT010000017.1 GCA_945948625.1 uncultured Mycoplasmatota bacterium
TTCAGGGGGTTTTGGTTATCACACCTACATTTTATTTCGTAGAGTGTGGTCATATCTCTATGACATATTAATCATAATATATTTTAAAGTAAAATACAATACTTTTTATAAAGGTTTACATTTTTTTGTAAAAAGTGTAAACTAGTCTAAACTATCAATCTTTTTTAATTCAGTAAATATAGGTTCAAATTCAGGATTAGTTTCAAATGTAAATAGCATATTAATAAACTCATCAGCATCTTCTTTTGCTTTAAGAAGCATTTTAAAATCTTTTTTTACACTAGCCATTTTAAGACCTAGTTCCCCACTTTGCCTAGTACCAAATAAATCTCCTTCACCTCTAACCTGAAAATCATATTCACTAATCTCAAAACCATCATTAGTTTTTTCCAGTAATCTAAGTCTTTCTAGAGATTCTTTAGCTACTAAAATGCAATAACTTTGAATATCACTTCTGCCTACTCTACCTCTTAATTGATGCAAAGTAGATAAACCAAACATATTAGCATCAAAAATAACAATCATCGAAGCATTAGGAACATTAACACCAACTTCAATAACAGTAGTAGAAATTAAAATATTAATTTTTCCATTTTCAAAATTATTCATAATTTTATTTTTCTCTTTTGAATCCAACTTACCATGAATAATACCAATTTTACATACTTTTCCAAAAGCCTTATTCATCTTTTCTTCTAAATCATTAACACTTTCTCTTTCATCATCTTCATCACCATCAATCATTGGAGCAACAACATATATTTGATGATTAAGATCAAGTTCTTTTTTCATCATAACAAGAACATCAGTAATATCTTTTTCTTTTTTAAATATAGTAATAACCTCTTTTCTACCAATAGGTTTACTTTTAATTGAAGAAATATCAGTATCACCATATATAGTTAAAGCATAAGTTCTTGGAATAGGAGTAGCACTCATAGATAAAATATCAGGACTAATACCCTTATTTTTAAAAGTATCCCTTTGATGAACTCCAAACCTATGTTGTTCATCTGTAATAACAAGTCCTAGTTTTTTATAACTAACACCATCTTGAATTAAAGAATGTGTTCCAATAACTAAATTAATCTTACCAGATTCTAAACCATCATAAATCTCTTTTTTATCTTTACTAGAAGTACTAGAAGTAAGAAGAGCTATATTCATTTTATAATCAGCAAATATTTTTTTAGCCTCTTCATAATGCTGTTTAGCAAGTATTTCAGTAGGAGCCATTAATGCCGATTGATACTTAGATAAATAATTAGCATATATAGAAATAAATGCAATAATAGTTTTTCCAGATCCAACATCACCTTGAAGTAATCTATTCATTCTCTTCTTTATAGATAAATCATTAATAATATCATTAACAGCTTTACTTTGATCCAAAGTTAATTTAAAAGGCAAATTATTAATAAACTTATCAATTTTTTCTCTATCAATAACCCTCTCTATAGCATTAGTATCATTACTTATCTTCCTTTTTAAATAATTAAGTTTTAAAACATACATAAATAATTCCTCATACTTAATCTTTTGTCTTGCTTTTTTAAGCATTAAAATATCAACTGGATTATGTATATTCTGAATAGCAATTTTTTTAGATAATAAATTATATTTTTCATTTAAATATCTAGGAACCAAATCAACTACTTCATAATCATCATACAATATTGAAGTAATAAACTTACTTATCTGCTTAACAGATAATCCTGAAGTAGTATAATAAATAGGTTCTATTTTAGCAGTAGGAGGAAGAATACCAAACCTAATATCAGTAGCAATAATTGTATTTTTAAGTTTATTATATTTACCAATAATAGTAACTTCTTTTCCAAACTTTAAATCTTGATACAAGTATGTTTTATTATATAAAGTAACATTTAAAACAGCAATTTTATTACTAATTCTAAATATTATTTTTTTCAAATTTTTATTAATATATATAATAGTAGGTTGTCCTTCAATAACACCATCAATAATAATTTTATCCCCATCTTCTAAATTAGATAAATCACTTCTTTTTATAATATCATAACGATAAGGATAATAATAAAGTAAATCCGAAACACTATATATCTTAATTTTATTTAATAATTCTTTAGTCTTAGGACCTACACCTTCAATATTTTCTAATTCTAACATATCTATAACACTCCTAGTGTAATTATATCAATATCTAAAAAAAATGTCCACTAAGTTTACAATTTGTTAATTTATTCACAATATAATATAAAATAAAAGAAAAAGAGCCTAAGCTCTTAATAATTATCTCTATCTCTAAGAAAAGGTGGAATATCCAAATCATTATCAATATCAATATCAGACGTACCTTCTCTAAAAATATCTTCTCTTCTAGTTGAATTAAAACTATGATATAAAGGTTCACTTTGATTTTCAAATCCAGTAGCAATTACAGTAACAATAACTTCATCATTTAAGTTTTCATTAATAACAGCACCAAATATAGTATTAATATCAGTATTAGCAGCAGTTCTAATAACTTCAGCAGCTTCTTCAACTTCAAATAAAGTAAGTGAAGCACCTCCAGTAACATTAATAATAGCATCTGTAGCACCATTAATTGAAGTTTCAAGAAGTGGTGAAGAAACAGCTTGTTTAGCAGCATCTGTTGCTCTATTTTCTCCTGAACCTACACCAATACCAATAAGAGCATTTCCTCTATCTTTCATAACTGTTTTAACATCAGCAAAATCTAGATTAACTAGTCCAGATACCGCAATTAAATCAGATATAGATTGTACTCCTCTATGTAATACATTATCAACTTCTCTAAATGCTTCAAGCATAGGAGTACTTTTATCAATTAATTCTCTTAATCTATCATTAGGAATAACGATTAAAGTATCAACATGTTTCTTTAATTCATCAAGTCCAGCAATAGCTTGACTCATTCTTTTTTTACCTTCAAAACTAAAAGGTTTAGTAACAATACCTACTGTCAAGGCACCTAAATCTTGAGCTATTTCGGCAATAACAGGAGCAGCACCTGTTCCAGTTCCACCACCCATACCACAAGTAATAAATACCATATCAGCACCTTTAATTGCTTCTTCAATTTCTCCTTTAGACTCTAAAGCAGCTTCTCTACCTATTTCAGGGTTAGCACCTGCACCAAGTCCATCAGTTAATTCTCTTCCTATTTGTAATTTAATTGGAGCTAGGGAATTATTTAATACTTGAAGGTCAGTATTAGCAACAATGAATTCAACACCTTTAAGTCCTGATTCTATCATTCTATTAACAGCGTTGCAACCGCCCCCACCTACTCCAATTACTTTAATTTTTGCTAACTGATCCATTTCTAAACCAAACATATTATTCATTTCTAATCCTCCTTAGTCCCAATAAAATTTCCAAATATTTTGGTAATACTAGACTTCCCCTTTATACTCTTATTATTTGGATTTATCAGTAAGTCTTCATCTGCTTCATCTATCATAGAATATTCTCTTCCTCTAGTTTCCATTTTATCTATAAAATATTTTATCATACCTATAGAAGTAATATATTTATTATCTCTAGCTCCAAGAGTATCTTCTGTATATATTATAACATCTTTTCCAAGAATTTCATAGACTAAATTTTTAAAAGCCCTTATTTCCGTCAATCCTCCTGTTATTACTATATAAGAAATATTTTGTTTTGTCAATAGTAATATTTGTTTCTGTGCCAGTCTAAGTATTTCTGCAAGTCTATCCATAACAATCTCTGTTACTTCTATTTGATTTAACTTAATTAATTCACCAGCAGTATTTTTAACTTCATACACATCATTTAAAGCTATAAATCTCTTGTGACTTGATGCAAATTTCTCTTTAATTTCTCTAGCATCAAATATATTAATATTAAACATATATGCTAAATCTTTATCTATATTAATACCACCTAATTGAATAGTTTCAGTATTCATAAGTTTACCTCTATTAAATACTGATACCGTAGTAGTTTCATGTCCTAAATTAATAATAGCACCTATTTTCTTATCTAGATTATCATTTCTAACTTCAAAATAATCACCAAGTGCTGATACAGTAATGTCTATAACTTCTAATCCTGCACCCTCCATAACAGATAAAACAGAATAAACATTCTTTTTAGGAGCAGTAATCATGATACCTTTAATACCAAGCTTATTACCTGTTTTACCTATTACATTATCTTCTTTTTCACCATCTATCAAAAAAGTAAGAGGTATTACTGTAATAAGTTCATATTCTTGTTCTACTTTAGAATATACTGAAGTTTTAATTAAATTATTAATATTATCAGTATTAATAACTTCATCATTACTTATATCAACTTCCCCAGTAACAAACATAAACTTAGAATTATAACTAGGAACTCCTACTACAACTTTTTTAATATTAATACCTAGATTATTATTAATTTCTTTAATTCCATCTTTTATAGAGTTAATAGCTAAATTAGGATCAACAATTAAACCTTTTCTTATTCCTTTTGATTTTTCTTCATGTATAGAAAGTATATTTAATTTATTCTTAAAATATTCACCTACAATGAATTTAATTGTATCAGATCCAATATCAATAGCAGTATATATTTTTTTCACGATATCGACTCTCCCTAAAATGATACAATTTAATTATAACAGAAAATAAAAGAAAAGTATATATTTTTTTATTATGTTTTTCATTTCTAGTAAAGCCTTTATAGTCTTTACTAGTCATTTATAGCCCAAGGTCTATAAATGAAAAATCTTTTTTCATAACATATTATACACTTTTCTACTATTTAATTTCTAATCAAAAAGAAGATACCATTGTATCCTCTTTAATTAAAGATTAAACTAGTTCTAGAATAACTTCTAGAGCAGCATCTCCTTTTCTTTCAGATTTTTTAATTATTCTAGTATATCCACCATTTCTATCTTTATATCTTGGTGCTAAATCATTAAATACTTTATTAACAGCATTATTATCATTATGTAAGAATGCAAGAGCAAGTCTTCTTGATACTAAAGTACCCTTTTTACCATAAGTTACCATCTTATCAAAGCATTTTCTTACTTCTTTTGCTCTAGTTTCAGTAGTAACAATTCTTTCATTTTCAATAAGTTGTTTTGTTAAAGTAGCAAGCATACTTCTTCTATGCTTATTATCTCTACCTAATTTTCTATAAGCCATAATTACCTCCTTATATTAATTTTCATCTCTAAAACTTAGACCCATGTCTTTTACTTTATCCATAACTTCTTTTAAAGATTTCTTACCTAGATTTCTAATCTTCATCATTTCATTTTCAGTTTTATCTACTAAATCTTTAAGAGTTAAAATATTTGCTCTCTTTAAGCAATTATATGCTCTTACTGAAAAATCTAAATCATCAATAGAAGTTTCTAATATTTTAACACTAGGATCTTCACTTTTAGATATCATAAGACCAGTTTCATCTGCGATTGCATTTAAATTAGTCAATATTTCAAAATGTTCAATTAAGATTCTAGCAGCAAGTGCTAAAGCTTCTTCTGGAGTAATAGAACCATTAGTCCATACTTCTAATATTAATTTATCAAAATTATTATTTTGTCCAACTCTAGCTGATTCTACTTCATAATTAATTCTTTCTACTGGAGAATATAAACTATCTATAGCAATTGCTCCTACTTTAGTTTTATCCCCTGCTAATAATTTCTTATTTTCATCAGCTACAACATAACCTCTACCAGAACCAATAGTCATTTCCATATTAAGGCTTCCACCTTCTACTAATGTAGCAATTTCTTGTTCTGGATTTAAAATTTCAATATCAGCATCTTCTTCAATATCACCAGCAGTAACAATTCCTGGGGTATTTTTAGTAAGTCTAATTATTTTATTTTCACCTTTAGCATGATTTTTAATTACAATACTCTTTAAGTTCAATACAATAGCAGTGACATCTTCAACTACACCATCTATTTTTTGAAATTCATGAGCTACACCATCTATTTTAACAGAAGTTATAGCATCTCCAGGTAATGAAGATAACATAACTCTTCTTAATGCATTACCTAAAGTTGTACCAAATCCTCTTTCTAATGGTTCAAGTTCAAACTTACCATAATGAGAATCCTTTATATATTCTTTTACTTTATAATCTGGTTTTTCAAATTTTAACATTGTAAGTTTCCCCTTTCTTAATTATCCACGTCTTCTTTTAGGTGGACGACAACCGTTGTGTGGAATTGGTGTTTCATCTGTAATTGATTTTACTTCTAATCCAACTGTTTGTAAACTTCTAATAGCGGCTTCTCTTCCAGAACCTAATCCTTTAACTTTTACATTAACAGTTTTCATTCCTGCAAGAGTTGCTTCTCTTCCAGCAGCTTCAGCAGCCATACCAGCAGCAAATGGAGTTGATTTTTTACTTCCTTTTACTCCCTGTGTACCAGCAGAAGCCCAACTTACTACATTTCCTTCTAAATCAGTAATAGTAACAATAGTATTATTGAAAGTTGAATGGATATGTACTTCACCAGCAGGAATATTCTTCTTAGTTTTTCTTTTTCTTGAATTATATTTTCCCATATTTTCCTCCTAATTATTTTTTCTTATTAGCAACTACTTTTCCTTTACCCTTACGAGTTCTAGCATTTCTACTAGTTCTTTGTCCTCTTACTGGTAAATTCTTTTTATGTCTAGTACCTTGATAAGAATTAATTTCCATCTTAGTTTTAATATTTAAGTTAACTTCTCTTCTAAGATCTCCTTCAACTGTATATTTTTCTACTTCTGTTCTAATTCTAGAAAGTTCATCATCAGTTAAATCTTTTGCTTTCTTATTTAAGTCAACTTTAGCATCATTAAGAATTGTTTTAGATAGATTTCTTCCAATACCATAAATATAAGTAAGAGAAATCTCTATTCTTTTGTCATTAGGTATATCTATACCTTTAATTCTTGCCATACTCTTATTTCCTCCTATTAACCTTGTTTTTGTTTGTGTTTTGGATTTTCACAAATTACCATTAGTTTTCCATTTCTTTTGATTATTTTACATTTGTCGCATATTTTTTTTACGGATGCTCTTACCTTCATTATTCATCCCTCCTATTTCTTATTATATACTATACGCCCTTGTGTTAGATCATATGGTGACATAGCGATAACCACAGTATCACCTGGTAAGATACGTATGTTGTTCATGCGCATTTTACCAGAAACATGGGCAACTACCGTGTGTCCTCCATCTAGTTCAACTTTGAACTTTCCTTGAGGTAAATTATCAATTACTTTGCCTTGTACTTCAATAAGCTCTTCTTTACTCATAATTATCATCTCCTGTCAATATTTCATAACCATCTCTAGTTACAATAATTGTATGTTCAAAGTGAGCAGATGGTTTATTATCACCTGTTACAATAGTCCAGTCATCATCTAGTAAATATACTTTTCTAGTACCTAAATTAAGCATAGGTTCTACTGCAATAGTCATATTTTCTTTTAATATAACACCAGTCCCCTTCTCACCATAATTAGGTACTTCTGGATCTTCATGAAGATTACTTCCAATACCATGTCCAACTAATTCTCTTACTACACCAAGTTTATGTTCATTAGCATAAACATAAATAGCATTAGAAACATCACCCAAATGAACTCCAGCCTTAACTTTACTTAAACCTTCATATAAAGCTTTTTCAGTATGTTCTAGAAGATATTTTTTTTCTTCACTAACATCACCTACTGGATAAGTCCAAGCTGAATCTCCATGATAACCTTTATAACAAGCACAAATATCAAGTGTTACAATATCACCATTTTTTAATTTTCTTTTACCTGGTATACCATGTACTACTTCTTCGTTTACTGATATACATATACTCGCAGGATATCCTTCATAATTTAAACATGAAGGAGTTGCACCTCTCTCTATTATATAATCATGTGCAAGTTTATCTAACTCTTTAGTAGTTATACCAGGTTTAATATAAGGTTTTAAATACTGATGAGTATCATAAACTATTCTTCCTGCTTTTCTCATAAGTGATAATTCATATTCACTCTTTATTGTAATCATTTAATTACCTTCTTAATTTCATCAAAGATTTCATCTACTGTCATATCATCAACTTTAATTTTAAGTAGATTACCCTTTTTTTCATAAAATTCTATCAAAGGATATGTCTCTTTCATATAAGTATCAAATCTATTTATAAATGATTCTTCATTATCATCACTTCTAGTCTTAAGTGGTGATTTACAATTATCACAAATACCCTCTTTAATTGGAGCATATTCTTTATTTATTAAATTATATGATAAACCACATTTAGAACAAACTACTCTAGATAGTGCTCTCTTCATAGCAAGGTTTTTGTCAATATCAAGAAATACTACTAAGCCATCTTCATAATTTAATTCTTTTAAAATATTATCATATGTCTTAGCTTGCATAATATTTCTAGGATAACCATCTAAAATAAAACCTTTTTTTGAATCTTTAGAACTAAGTCTCTTTTTTAGAAGCTTAGTAATAACTTCATCAGATACAAACTCACCTTTTGCCATAGCATCTTTTATTTCAAGTCCAATTTTTGAACCATTTGCTATTTCATTTCTTAAAAGGTCTCCAGTTGATATATGAGGAATATTATATTCTGTACAAACTCTAGCTGAAATGGTACCTTTACCAGCAGCAGGTGGTGCTATAAATATAATATTCTTCATTATCTTACTCCTTTATAATTTCTATTAATTAAACTACTTTCTAATTGTCTACATGTCTCAATAGCTACTCCTACTACGATAAGTACTCCAGTACCACCAATTGATACTGATGTAGGAAGTCCTGTATTTATAAAACTACTAAATACAATTGGAAGTCCTGCTATTATAGCTATAAATGTTGACCCTAAAAATGTAATTCTATTTAATATTTTTGATATATATTTTTCAGTTTCAGTTCCAGGTCTTATACCAGGAATATAACCACCATTTCTATTTAAATTTTTAGCAAGTTCTTTAGGATTAATCTGCATATTTGTATAGAAAAAGCCAAATACAAAGATAAGAATTATATATAATACAAATCCAGTAGGAGTTGTATAATTAATATATTTAGTAACAAATACTGAAAAGCCAGCTTCTTCTCCTAATAAACCAGCAATAAATGTTGGTATTGATAGAATTACAGATGCGAATATAACTGGCATTACACCCGCAGAATTTAATTTAAATGGAATATAATTTTGTTTTGCTCCATATGCTGATGATGTCCTATTAGAATATTGAATAGGTATTCTTCTTTCAGAACACTCTTCAAATACAACACCAACAATAATAGCAAGATAAAATAGTACAAAGATAATAAACTTAATAATACCAATAAATAATGAAGCATTACCATCTAAAATATATGTACTAAAAGTATCAATAAACATTTTTGGTACTGTAGAAATAATACCAGCCATAATAATTAATGATATACCATTACCAATACCTTTTTGAGTAATTTGGTCACCTAACCATAATAAGAATGCAGTACCTCCAGTTAATATTAATGCTATCTTCATATATTCTAGTGTACCAGCACCTTTAACAAAAGTAAATGCCATTGCAAATCCTTGTAAAAATGCTAATACAATACCTAAATATCTATTAATTTGATTTATCTTTTGTCTACCTTGTTCTCCACTTTCCTTAAGTTCAGTAAAGTAAGGAATAATATCCATTTGTAATATTCCAGTAATAATGCTAGCAGAGATATAAGGCATAACACCAAGAGCAAATATTGAAAAATTCTTAAGTGCTCCTCCACCAATAGCATTATATAATTCCCATAATCCTAAATTAGATATAGCCCCCTTAGTTCCAGGTACAGGAATTGTTGTACCTAGAGCAAATATTAGAAGTCCCATTAGTGTAAAGGCAATTCTTTTTCTAATATCTTTATTTTTTGGGCTAAAGATTAATTTTAGATTTTTAAACATCTAAATCACCTCAGTTTTTCCACCAATAGTTTCTATTTTTTCCTTTGCACTTTTAGTAAATGCATTAGCTTTAACTGTTAATTTCTTAGTAAGTTCTCCATTTCCTAATACTTTAACACCATCTAATTCTTTCTTAATTAGACCTACTTCTTTAAGAAGTTTAGTATCTACTATTGTACCATCTTCAAATCTATTTAAATCTGATACATTTACAGTACTATATACTGTTCTAAATTCATAATTGTTGAATCCTCTTTTTGATAATCTTCTAAATAGTGGTAATTGACCTCCTTCAAATCCAGGTCTTACTCCGCCACCACTTCTAGCATTTTGTCCTTTCTCACCTTTACCTGAAGTTTTACCAGTACCAGAACCAGGTCCACGACCTACTCTTTTTCTATTTTTAACTGAGCCATCAAGACTACTTAATTCATGTAATTTCATTATCTTAATTCCTCAACTTTCTTATCTCTTAAATAAGCAACATGCTCTGGTGATTTTTGAGCTTTAAGTGCATTAAGTGTAGCTCTAGCAGCATTAATTTTAGTACTAGATCCTAAACTCTTAGATAATACATCCTTTACACCAGCAAGTTCAAGTACATCTCTAACTGGTCCTCCAGCTTTAACTCCAGTACCTTCTTTAGCAGGTTTAAGCATAACTCTTACTGCTCCTTCTTTTACAATAACATCGTGAGATATAGTTCTATTATCAATTAGATCAACTTTAATTAAGTTTTTACTAGCAGCTTGAGTTGCTTTTTTAACAGCATCTGGCATTTCATGTGCTTTACCAGTACCAAGACCTACTAGTCCTTTTCTATTTCCTACTACTACAGTAGCAGCAAATCTAAATTGTCTACCACCTTTAACAACTTTAGTAACTCTTCTAATTTCAATTACCTTATCCTCTAGATCAGATTTTGGTTTAGAAGTTCTGTTATTATTTCTAGGTCTTTTTTTATCAAACTTACGATTTTTAACATCAGTTTTCTTAACTTCAGTATTAACTTCAGTCTTTTTATTTTCTTCGTTCATCATTTTTCCTCCTCTGTTCTAGAATTCTAATCCGCCTTCACGTGCAGCTTCAGCTAAAGCTTTAACACGTCCATGATAAAGATATCCACCTCTATCAAAAACAACGGCCTTTATTTTTGCTTTTTTAGCTCTTTTTGCAATTTCTGTTCCAATTACTTTAGCAGCTTCTATATTACCACCATTTTTAAGATTTAATTCTTTTTCTAGTGATGAAGCTGAAACTAAAGTAACACCTTTAACATCATCAATGATTTGAGCTTCAATATTTGCATTAGATCTAAATACACATAATCTAGGTCTTTCACTAGTTCCAGAGATATTCTCTCTAATTCTAGCATGTCTTACCTTTCTCATTTCATTTCTTGAAACTTTCTTTATCATACCTAAGTCTCCTCCTACTTATTATTTAGAAGCTTTCTTTCCTTCTTTACGACGAATTTGTTCACCTTTGTATTTTATACCTTTACCTTTATATGGTTCAGGTGATCTTACTTTTCTTACATTAGCGGCAAATTCACCTATTTTTTCTTTATCAATACCTGATATTTCAATTTCAGTATTACTAATTCCAGTTACAGTAAGTCCTGCTGGAACTTCCATAACTACTGGATGAGAATATCCTGCTGATATAGTAAGTTTATTTCCTTGAACATTAAACTTATAACCAACACCAACAATCTCTAATCCTTTTTTATAACCTTCACTAACACCAACAATCATATTTTTAATATTAGCATTAGTAGTACCATGCATAGCATGAGTAAACTTGTCATCTTTAGACATTTCTACTACTACAGTATTATCTTCTACCTTTACATTAATATTCTTAACTAAGTCTAAAGTAAGTTCTCCTTTAGGACCTTTTACTGTAACAGTATTATTTTCTACATTAACATTAACATTTTCTGGTATAACAAGTGTTCTTTTACCAATACGACTCATTATTTCACCTTACCAGATATAAGCAATTACTTCTCCACCTAAAGAAGCATTTCTTGCTTGTTTATCAGTCATAATACCTTTAGATGTAGATATAATAGCAATTCCTAAACCATTTAGTACTGTAGGTAATTCATCAGCTTTAGCATATACTCTAAGTCCTGGTTTAGATATTCTCTTAAGTCCAGTAATTACTCTTTCTTTATTTTTATATTTTAATGTTAATGTAATATTTTTTTGAACTCCGTCACCATCAATTTTATAGTCTTCAATAAATCCTTCATCTTTTAAGATTCTTGCTATTTCTTCCTTTACTTTAGATGTAGGAATTACACATGAAGAAGCTCTATTTTGATTAGCATTACGAATTCTTGTAAGCATATCTGCGATTGGATCTGTCATTATAAATCCCTCCTTCTTTTATTTTCAAGTATTACCAACTTGATTTCTTTACACCAGGTATTTGACCTTTATAAGCAAGTTCTCTAAAGCAAATACGACAAATTCCATATTTCTTAAGAACAGCATGAGGTCTTCCACAAATTTTACATCTAGTGTATTTTCTAACCTTATATTTAGGTTCTTTTTCTGATTTAACAATCATTGATTTTCTTGCCATCTTATTATTCCTCCATTATTTCCTAAAAGGAACTCCAAGTTCACTTAATAAATCATAAGCTTCTTCATTAGTTCTAGCGGTAGTAACAATTACAATATCCATACCTCTAACTTTTTCAACTTCATCAAATTTAATTTCAGGGAAAATTATTTGTTCTTTAATACCAATAGTATAATTTCCTCTACCATCAAAACTCTTTGGTGATAAACCTCTAAAGTCTCTTACTCTAGGTAAGCTAACACTAATTAACTTATCTAAGAAAGTATACATATTATCTCCTCTTAAAGTTACTTTACAACCAATTTTGTGTCCTTCTCTTACTTTAAATGAAGCTATTGATTTTTTTGCTGTAGTTTCTACTGCTTTTAATCCAGTAATTTTTTCTAATTCATTTACAGCATTCTCTAAGTTTTTAGAATTAACTGTAGCATCTCCTACTCCCATATTAACAACAATTTTTTCTATTTTTGGAACTAGCATTGGAGTAGTATAACCATGTTTTTCTATTAAACTTGGAACAACTTCTTTAATATATTTTTCTCTTAGGCGGTTCATTTATACTTCGCCCTCCTTCCAAATTACCAGAACATTTTTTGGATTGTTCCTATCCTTCAAATTAATTTATTTTTTCGTTAGATTTTTTAGATACTCTAACTTTATTTCCTTTACTATCTTTTTCTATTTTTACTTTTGTAGGCTTTTTAGTTTTTGGGTCTACTAGCATAACATTAGATGCATGAATAGGTGCTTCAGTTTCAATAATTTCACCATTTCCATTATTGTTTTTAGGTTTTAAATGCTTTTTAACAATATTAACACCTTCAACAATAACTTTAGAATCTAATATTTTAGTAATTTTACCTTCTTTTCCTTTATTGGAACCAGATACTACTACTACTTTATCGCCTGTTTTAAGTCTTTTCATAATTCCTCCTTAAATGGCCTATAGCACATCTTTAGCTAAACTTACAATCTTAGTAAAATCTTTATCTCTAAGTTCACGTGCTACTGGTCCTAAAATTCTAGTACCTACTGGACTCTTATCATCTTTGATAATAACACAAGCATTGTCATCAAATCTGATATAACTGCCGTCTTCTCTTCTAACTCCTCTTTTAGTTCTTACTATAACAGCTTTAACAACTTTACCTTTTTTTATAGTACCATTAGGAGTAGCTTTCTTTACTGCACAAACAACTATATCTCCAATATTACCTGTTTTAACTTTACTTCCACCTAGAACTCTAATTACTAATACTTCACGAGCTCCACAGTTATCCGCTACTTTTAAGCGGGTTTCTTGTTGTACCATATTATTTCCTCCTTCCGACTAAAGAGCTTATAGAATAACAGCTTTCTCTATTACTTCTACTAATTCATATCTCTTAGTTTTTGACAATGGTCTAGTTTGGGCTAAGCGAACTTTATCACCAACATGTGCGATATTATTTTCATCATGAGCAGCATATTTCTTAGAGTATTTAACTCTTTTACCATATAATGGATGTTTCTTATAAGTTTCAACCTTAACACTAATAGTCTTATCAGCCTTATCAGAAACAACGATACCAATTAGTTCTTTTCTTTCTTTCATACTTTCACTTACCCTTCTCTTCTCTCATTAAGAATAGTCTTAATTCTAGCTACTTCTTTTCTAAGTTCATTTATTCTAGAAGGTTTTTCTATCATACCAGTAGCCTTTTGCATTCTTAAATTGAAAAGTTCATCTTTACATTCAGTAACCTTTTTAGTTAATTCTTCTGTGGTTAATTTTCTAAGTTCATTAGTTTTCATTTACTTCACCACTTTCTTCTTTTTTCACAAACTTACACTTAATAGGTAATTTGTGAGATGCAAGTCTCAAAGCTTCTCTAGCAGTAGCTTCATCTACTCCATCTATTTCAAACATTATTTTTCCTTCTTTAACAACGGCAACCCAAACTTCAGGATTTCCTTTACCTTTACCTTGTCTTGTTTCAAGAGGTTTTTTAGTTAGTGATAAGTTAGGGAAAATATTAATCCAAACCTTACCACCTCTCTTCATATATCTAGTCATAGCAATTCTGGCAGCCTCTATTTGATTAGCAGTAATCCAAGCCCCTTCTTTTGCCATTAAACCATAACTTCCAAAATGTAGTTCTGTATTTCCTTTTGCCTTACCTTCATATGGAAGACGGAAAGTTTTTCTATGTTTAGTTCTTTTTGGCATCAACATGAGAATTACCTCCCTTACTTAGTATTTCACCTTTATAGATCCATACTTTAACACCGATTTTTCCATAAGTAGTATCAGCTTCAGCAGTAGCATAATCAATATCTGCTCTTAAAGTATGTAGTGGAATAGTTCCTTCAGAATATCCCTCTGAACGAGCAATATCAGCACCACCAAGTCTTCCTGATACTAATGTTTTAATTCCTTTTGCTCCAGCTTTCATAGTATTTCTAATTGCTTTCTTTTGAGCAACTCTAAATGAAACTCTATTTTCAATATTATGAGCAATATTTTGTGCAACTAGTTCTGCTACCATATCTGGGTTCTTAATTTCAACTACAGATATTTGAACATCTTCCTGAACTAGTTTAGAAACTTCTTTCTTTATCTTTTCTATTTCAACACCACTTTGGCCAATAATTAAACCAGGTTTAGCAGCATATATAAATATCTCAGATCTTTTTGCATTTCTTTCAATAACGATTTTAGAAATACCAGCAGTTTTAAATTTCTTATTTAAATACTTACGAATTTTATAATCATTATTTAAATACTTAGCGAAATCATTTTCAGCATACCATTTTGATTCCCAGTCTTTATTGATTCCAATTCTAAGTCCTGTTGGACTAACTTTTTGTCCCATTAAAGTGTCCTCCTTCTATTATTTTTCAGCCACTACTATAGTTATGTGACTTGTTTTATGATCGTTTCTACCTGTACGACCTCTTGAATCAAATTTGATTCTTTTAATTACTAATGCTTCATCAACGAAACATGTCTTAACATAAAGATTTTCTTCCTTCATGCCAAAGTTATTAACAGCATTTGCAGTAGCTGATTCTAATACTTTAGAAATAACTCTAGATGCTCTTTGAGGTTGGTTAGCAAGAATTGCTCTTGCTTCATCAACACTCTTACCTCTTATTAAATTAATAATAAGTCTTGTCTTTCTAGGAGATATTCTAACTGTTTTTGCTACAGCTTTAGCTTCAGTTCTTTCCATTTTTTAATTCCTCCTCTGACGAAAATTATTTCTTGTCTTGACCGTGTCCGCCAAACTTTCTAGTAGGAGAAAACTCTCCTAATTTATGTCCAACCATGTCTTCAGTTACATATACAGGAATAAATTCTTTTCCATTATGTACTGCAAAAGTATGACCAATAAATTCAGGAAAGATTGTTGAACGACGAGACCAAGTTTTAATTACTTCTTTCTTACCAGATTCATTTAATGCTCTTACTCTTTTTAATAATCTATCAAAGACATAAGGTCCTTTCTTAATACTTCTAGCCATTATTTAATCTTCCTTTCTTTATTTCTTACGACGAGTCACGATATATTTATCTGACTGTTTCTTATTTTTTCTTGTCTTATATCCAAGAGCAGGTTTACCCCAAGGTGTCATTGGTCCACTTCTACCTATTGGAGCTCTACCTTCACCACCACCATGTGGGTGATCATTAGGGTTCATAACAGAACCACGAAC
>CAMFBT010000018.1 GCA_945948625.1 uncultured Mycoplasmatota bacterium
TATATAATGTATATGGAAAGAGAATTTATCCATTATAAAAATGGGTAACACCTATTTTAGAAGGTGTTCTCTCCATGTTATATGGAGCACCCCCTGGGTGCCCTTTTTTTATCTATGGTTATCACTATGTAATATACATAGAATAACTAGAGTAATCCAAGCTAATGCTAGGACTAATTCCACTTACTAAAACCCCCTTTTCAGTTAGTTTTTTCAGCATAGCATCACTCCTTTCTTCCAACATAAGCTAGAAAAACAGAGAGAACACCTATAGATATTACCGCATAAACATTATATATAAATTATTAATATTAGTCAATCATATTTTGACTATCTTTTTATTTTCTTCATAAACACTTTATTTATAAGTTTTTATAGAAAAAAAACATATAATACAAATGTTTTTATTTCAAAAGAAAAGATACTCAAATTGAGTATCTTAATTATAATTATTAATTTTTTTATTTTACTCTTTTTTTAACATTACTATCACTATTTAGCATAACTTCATAATCACCATATATATTTAACATATGTGGTACTCTATACTCATTAATAATAGAACGATATTGATTAAGTAAAGCAATTTTTTCTGATGAAGTAGCAATCTTTTTTTCCATTTTATCTTCAGTAGTAATAATAATTTGAGTTGGAATTGCCACTTCTTGATTATTAAAGAAATCTTTGACATTAGATGGAGCTATCAAAGTTTCTACAGCATACTTAACATCAGAAGTAGCTATCCTATTATCTGGTAAAATTCCCATCATAAAATATGGACATGTTGCCTCATTACTTTGTACATACAATAATTTTTCACTATTACCATTAAATGCAGTTTCAGACTTTTCAGAATATATTCCCTTATCAAAATTAATTACACCAAAATTAAATTTACTAAAATATGATAGTTTATCAAATATAGAACACTTAATCATAATACGATAGTAATTAAAAATAATTCCACCACGCTTATAATCATACTCTAAAACATCATCCATTTTCTCAATTAATTTTTCAAGTAAATTAAATGATTGAATAGATCCTGACACTCCTAGTATAGTATGTCTAAATTCATCAAAATATTCACTTGTTAAATTTTTATAATCAACACCCAACATATGACATAAATTTTTACTTAATATTTCAAATAGTAATTGTTCTCCATCAGATAAAATTATATCGTATTCTTTATTCAAGTAAAAACTTTTATAATCTTCAACTGCCTGTTTAAGATTTGAAATAGCATCATATGCATATTCTTCACCAGGATAAGGTATTTTACTTGCCCAACTACTTACATAACCAAGTTCTTTTCTAGAAATCATAATATTTTCTCCCCTCAATAACGCACATATTGTAACACAAATGCTTACTTTTGTCAAAAAAAGATACTCATTTTGAGTATCTTTAATAATATTATTCAATAATTTCAGTAACTGAACCAGCACCAACAGTATGTCCACCTTCACGAATTGAGAACTTAGTACCATTTTCAACTGCGATTGGAGCAATTAGTTCAACTGTCATAGTAACATTGTCACCAGGCATAACCATTTCAGTTCCTTCAGGAAGTGTAATTACACCAGTAACATCAGTAGTTCTGAAATAGAATTGAGGTCTATAGTTTGTAAAGAATGGAGTATGTCTTCCACCTTCTTCTTTAGAAAGTACATAAACTTGTGCTTTAAATTTCTTATGTGGATGAACTGTTCCAGGTTTAGCAAGAACTTGTCCTCTTTCAACTTCACTTCTGTCAATACCTCTTAATAATACACCAGCATTATCTCCAGCTTCAGCAAAATCAAGTTGTTTTCTAAACATTTCAATACCAGTAACAACTGTAGATTTAGTATCCTTTAAACCAACGATTTCAACTGTATCATTAAGTTTTAATTGTCCTCTTTCTACTCTACCAGTAACAACTGTTCCTCTACCAGTAATAGTAAATACGTCTTCAATTGACATTAAGAATGGTTTGTCATTATCTCTTTCTGGAGTTGGAATCCATTCATCAACTGCATCCATAAGATCTTCAATAGCCTTAACATATTTAGGATCTCCTTCAAGAGCCTTAAGAGCAGAACCTCTAATAATTGGAGTATTATCTCCATCAAATCCATACTCAGTAAGTAATTCTCTAACTTCCATTTCAACTAAGTCAAGTAATTCCTCATCATCAACCATATCACATTTGTTTAAGAATACAACCATTCTAGGTACACCAACTTGTCTAGCAAGTAAGATGTGCTCTCTAGTTTGAGCCATAGGACCATCAGTTGCAGCAATAACAAGGATAGCACCATCCATTTGAGCAGCACCAGTAATCATATTTTTAACATAGTCTGCATGTCCTGGACAGTCAACATGTGCATAGTGTCTCTTATCAGTTTGATATTCAACATGTGCAGTGTTAATTGTAATTCCTCTTTCTCTTTCTTCTGGAGCTTTATCAATATTTGCATAATCCATGAATTCAGCTCCACCTTTTGCTGCTAATACTTTAGTAATAGCAGCAGTTAATGTTGTTTTACCATGGTCAACATGGCCAATTGTACCAATGTTAACATGTGGTTTTGAACGATCAAATTTTTGTTTTGCCATAATAATTTCCTCTCTTTCTTTAATATTACATTATCTATTTTATCATATTATGATATTTTTTCAAGTGTTTTTACTAATTTCCACCATTTTTTTTGATGATTTCATCAGCAATTGATTTTGGAACTTCTTCATAATGGTCAAGTTCCATTACATAGTTTCCTCTACCTTGAGTAGAACTTCTTAAACTAGTAGCATAACCAAACATTTCAGCAAGTGGTACCATTGCAGTAAAGGCAATAGCATTACCTCTAGATTCTTGTCCTTGAGGTTTACCTCTTCTTGCAGTTAAATCACCAATTACTGCTCCAGTATATTCATCAGGTGCAGTAACAACAACCTTCATAATAGGTTCAAGAAGTACAGGTTTACATTTATTCTTTGCTTCTTTTAATGCAAGAGATGCAGCAATCTTAAATGCCATTTCAGATGAGTCTACATCATGATAAGAACCATCAAATAATGTAGCTTTAACATCAACCATTGGATATCCAGCTAAAATACCAGTTTGCATAGCATCTTGAAGACCTTTATCAATAACAGAAATGTATTCTCTAGGAACTACACCTCCTACTATATTATCAACAAATTCATAACCTTTTCCAGAATTTGGTTCAAATCTAACCCAAACATGACCATATTGACCACGACCACCAGATTGTTTAATATGTTTTCCTTCACATTCACCCATTTGAGTAATTGTTTCTCTATATGCAACCATTGGAGCACCAACAGTAGCTTCAACACCAAATTCTCTTCTCATTCTATCTACAATGATATCAAGGTGTAATTCACCCATACCAGAAATAGTAGTTTGACCAGTTTCAGGATCAGTATGCATTCTAAATGTAGGATCCTCTTCAGCAAGTTTTTGAAGAGCTATGCCCATCTTCTCTTGATCTGCTTTTGTCTTAGGTTCAACAGCCTGTGTAATAACAGGTTCAGGAAATTCCATACCCTTCATTATAACTGGTTTTTTCTCATCACATAAAGTATCAGCAGTTGTAGTATTTTTTAATCCTACAGCAGCACCAATTTCACCAGCATATATTTCTGGAATTTCTTCCCTATGGTTAGCATGCATAAGTAATATTCTACCAATTCTTTCCTTAACATTCTTAGTAGAGTTAAGAACATAAGATCCACTCTTTAAAGTTCCAGAATATACTCTAAAGAATGTAAGTCTTCCAACAAAAGGATCAGTAGCAATCTTAAATGCTAATGCTGTAAATGGTTCAGAATCAGAAGGATGTCTAAGTACAACATTTCCCTTAGGATCAGTACATTCAATAGAAGCAATATCAGTAGGAGCAGGTAAATAATCCACTACAGCATCAAGAAGTAACTTGATACCCATATTACCAAGAGCAGTTCCACACATTACAGGGAAAAATTCAGCCTTAAGTACTCCCTTTCTAATAGCTTTCTTAAGTTCATCTACACCAATTTCTTCTCCATCAAGATATTTCATCATTAAATCTTCATCATAATCAGCAGCAGCTTCAATTAATATATTTCTATATTCTAAAGCCTTTTCTTTCATATCTTCTGGAATTTCTATTTCAGTATAATTTTCTTCTTGCTTACCATCAAAATGATATGCTTTCATAGTAACCAAATCAATTACACCATTAAAATCAGATTCAGCTCCAATAGGAAGCTCTAAAGCAGCAGTATTTGCTCCTAATCTATCTTTGATAGTACCTAAACTAAAATAGAAATCAGCACCCATCTTATCCATTTTATTAGCAAAAATAATTCTAGGTACATTATATTCATTTGCTTGTCTCCATACTGTTTCACTTTGTGGTTCAACACCAGCTTGAGCATCAATAAGTAAAACAGCACCATCTAATACCCTAAGACTTCTTTGAACTTCAATAGTAAAATCAACGTGTCCTGGAGTATCAATTATATTAAATCTATAACCCTTCCAGAATGCAGTAGTAGCGGCACTAGTAATAGTAATACCTCTTTCTTGTTCCTGTTCCATCCAATCCATTTGAGATGCACCATCATGAGTTTCTCCAATCTTATGAATCTTATGAGTATGGAATAGAATTCTTTCAGTACAAGTAGTTTTACCAGCATCAATATGGGCCATGATTCCTATATTTCTTGTATGTTCTAAGCTTATTTCACGAGCCATAATTCATTTTCCTTTCTATTACCATCTATAATGAGCAAATGCTTTATTAGCTTCTGCCATTTTGTGAGTATCTTCTTTCTTCTTAACAGATGCTCCTACTCCATTTGAAGCATCAATTATTTCATTAGCAAGATTTTCAGCCATAGAATGACCATTTCTAAGTCTTGCATATTGAGCAAGCCATCTAAAAGCTAAAGCTTGTGCTCTATCAGGCTTAACCTCAACTGGAACTTGATAGTTAGCTCCTCCTACTCTTCTTGATTTAACTTCAAGAGCAGGTTTAATATTATTCATAGCCTTTTCAAAAACTACCATAGCTTCTTCACCAGTTTTTTCTTTAACTATATCAAAAGCATTATATATAATCTTTTCAGCAGTACCTTTTTTACCATCTTTCATAATATGATTAACTAACTTAGTAACCACTTTAGAATTATATATAGGATCTGCTAAAACATCTCTTTTAGTTGCTCTTCTCTTTCTCATAGTTTAATTTCCTCCTTCCATATATTATTAATAATTATTTTTTATCTTTTTTTGCACCATATTTACTTCTACCTTGTTTCCTATTTTGAACACCGGCAGTATCTAAAGTACCTCTAATAATATGATATCTAACACCAATTAGGTCTTTAACTCTACCACCTCTTATTAAAACAACACTATGTTCTTGTAAGTTGTGTCCAATTCCTGGAATATAACAAGTAACTTCCATACCATTAGAAAGTCTTACCCTAGCATATTTTCTTAATGCTGAGTTAGGTTTTTTAGGTGTTGTAGTACCAACTCTTGTACATACTCCTCTTTTTTGAGGTGATACTTGTACAGTTTGTTTCTTTTGAATACTATTTTTTCCTACTAATAATACTGGAGATTTACTCTTTCTTACTTTCTTACTTCTAGGTTTCTTTGTTAATTGATTAATTGTAGGCATTTTCTCACTCCTTTCTTACACATATCCTGGTGTTTCATTTTTTATATTTAATATAAGTTTTGCCCATAGCAAAACCTCTAAAATACCAGCAACAATAATATATCATTTTTAAAAATATTAGTCAAGTATTTTTAAATATTTTTATCCATATATTTTTATTCTATGTAAATAAAACAAAAAGAGACTAATTACCTAGCCTCTACAATAAGCTTAATCGCAGTTCTCTCCTCACCATCTATAGTAATATCAATAAATGCTGGAGTACATACAAGATTTTTACCTGATGGAGCAACAAATCCTCTTGCAATTGTTATTCCCTTAATAGCTTGATTTAAAGCTCCTGCTCCTATTGCCTGTACTTCTACTATACCTCTTTCTCTAAATACATTAGCAAGTGCTCCTGCCACCCTATTTGGATTAGACTTAGACGAAACCTTAATTGTTTCCATAAATATTTTATCATTCCTTTCTTCTACAATAAAATATATGTACAAAAAATAAATAAATAACAAAAAAGAAGAATTAAACTTCATTTCTATTCTTCTTCTTATATAAGAAAATTGTAATAATACATAATACTACCAATATAATCAAACCAATAATCTGAAAAGTATTCATTACTTTTAATTTATTATTATCAGAATGTTTCATCTTCTTAGAAACATTAAGTAATATATCTACATCTTTATCATTTTTAATTACCCAACTATATACATTACCATCTACTTTCGTAGCATTATTCTCTAGAACAGCATTATTACTAGTAACATTTATATTAACTTTATCAGAATACATACAATAGAATCTACCACTTAATTTTATATAATAATAATCTTCTGTCTCATCTATCATATGATATTCAAAACAAGTATTTATTATTGTTGATCTATCAAAATTATAATTATAAAGATATGAAAAATTATAGTTTATTGTTTTACCTTTATCTTCTAATGTTCTTAAATAAGGACTTTCTTCATCAAACAAAGCATCCCGGTCATTATTAAACAAATCATAAATGAGATTTTCACCATTATCAGATTCTTTTACTTCATATTCTTCTTTAGTAACACTACCAGTAATTACTTCATTTAAATTATCTCCATCTATTTCCAGATTGTAATTTACAGTACATCCAGTTAAGAAGAATATTGTTGCTATTATTAATAATATTTTTTTCATAAATCCTCCTTAATAAAATGTTCCAAATGCTATTATCTCTTCTGCTGTTAATGAAATTGTTCTTTCTCTTACAAGACCAGGTGTTCCTGAATTTCCTCCTACTGAAGTAATAGAACTTCCTGTTACTCCTGTTACTATTTCAACATGATCAGAACATATAGTATTACCATTCCATTTTCCATAATTACTTCTACAATAACCGTTTTTCCATTGATACCAAACAACATCACCTATTTTAGGAGAATAACTACCACCATAAGCTCTTCCCTTATAAAAAGCAGTATAATCTAATCTATTGCCCTGAAATGCTGGCCATAATCCACTGGCATTTACCCCAATACTTCCATTCTTACTTAAATAACTATATAAAGTTACCCCATTAGACATTGTTGTATTTTTAAGTGCCCATACTGCAAAATGACCACACCAACTACTAGTACCTCCGCCATATCTTGAATTAGAATTATCTCTACCAATTTCCCCTCTTACAGTATTTACTAAAGTATTTGCCGCTAATCGTAACATACCATAACTTACTGTTGAACTACCTCCTGAATTTCCACCAGTATTACCACTAGAACTTCCAGTATTTCCTGTGCTACCTGTATTACCAGTACTACCTCCTGAACTTCCAGAACTTCCACCAGTATTACCACTAGAATTTCCAGAATTTCCAGAATTACTTGAATTACCAGAATTTCCTGAATTACTTGAATTTCCAGAATTTCCTGAATTACCTGAATTACCAGTATTTCCAGTATTGCTTGAATTACCAGTATTTCCTGTATTATTATTTTTATTATCATTTGGTATTACAACATTTGAAGTATTATCACCAGGTATAAATATAGGTGTATCATTATTATTTCCTATATTATTACCAGTATTTGGTTTATTTTTATCTTTATCTTTATTTTTATCAATATTATTCGCAGCAATTTTAGCATTTCTTTGTTCTTCAAGTAATTTTTCTTCAATTTCTAACAATTCATCATAATAATCAAAGTTTTTACTCTTAGCATTTTCTAAACAAGTTATATAACTATTATGAAGACCAGCACTATCTAAAAAATCCATTAATAAATTAACAATCCAAGGAACAGAAAAAATTAAAATAGCATATAATATTCTTTTACCCACTAGTTTAGTACTCTTTGAAGCCTTTTCATCTCCCGAAACAACTGCTTTACTAAAATCAATCATTAACATTACAATTAATCCTATAGGAACTAAAACAAACACTATATCTAATAATAATGTTGCAAAATATAAAACTCTAAGAATTCCTGGATGCTGACAAGCTTCTAGTAAAATATACATTCATATCACTCCTCTATTTAAGTATACAGTAAAATAATATCTTTTTCAAGAAAAAAAGAAACTATTGTTTCTCAATATGGATTAATCCCTCATATACTTCCTCTAAAGCTCTTCCTATATCTTTACTACATTTATATTCTTTTATAGGCTTTTGATAATATCCTGTTTTAGTCATTTGTTTAGCCCTTTCAGAAACAACATATACTAAAGCATATTTAGAGTCAACAATATTTAGAATTTTATCAATAGATGGATAAATCACACTATCACACTCCCTTACGATATAAGAATATAACATAACAAAAATAATTGCAATAGTATTTACACCAATTTGACAAAACAAAAGAAAGTAATTAATTCAAATTACTTTCCAATATTTCTTTTAGCTTAATACAATCATCTATACTATAATTATTAATTAAACTAAAAGTTACCATATCATCAATAGTTACAGTATTGTTTTTAGTAACATTCTTAAAATTATTCAAAATATTTATAATTTTCTTATAATCTTCCAATTTATAATTATTATAATTATTATTATTATTATCTTTATCTAATATAGGTTTCTTTATTTCTTCATTACTTATCTCTTCTAACGAAATAGTATTAATAAGAAGATTTTCAGAAGCTTTCTTTTGACGATCAGATTTTTCAATAATAACATTTTCTTCTCTAATATTGTTAGCTATATCTTGAAATGTTTCTTCTTTATTATTTAAAACAATATCATTATATTTATTAACATATAACTCTTGAGATTCAATTATATTATTATTATCTACTTTAATATTATCATCATAATGAGTAACAGGAATTTTCTCATTTAAAATATCATCAAATGTAACCATATCATCATTAACAACATTTTCTATAACATTATCACCTAAAGATATAGAATCATTTATATCTTTTTTCTCAAATACCAAATCTTTATCTTCTAATTTAGAAGTACCTATATCTAAATCATCAGTAATAATAGATTTTTTTCTTAATTCTAACCTTTCACTAATATTATTAGTGGTAAAAACCACTATTAAAGCAGCAATCCATACAAGAAATAATATAGTACATAATTCTAAAATACCAACTAGATTAATATTAGTATACAAAGATTGTATAGAAAAAACATCAATCTTATTTTTAGCAATAATATTCAAAATAATAATTAATAATACATTATTCAAAGAAAACATAATACTATTTACTATTTTATAAGTATTATTTATTTTAGTACTAGAAACACTAACAATAAAAGCTATAAAAACAATTATCAATATACCAATATAAACATAAATAGATGGAAAATAAATATTACTAAAAAATATATTCATAAAATTATCAAAAGTATTAGATAAAACCTTAAAATTAAGTATAATACTAATAGAAAACACAATAATCATCGATAATATCATTGATAATATATATTTTTTATAACTAATTTTCTTAATAAAAAATAATAAATTAATAATAAGAAGCAATAGTACTAAAACAAAAACTATCTTAAAATCAAATATCATATTAAAAAATATATTTATTTTTTCTAATAAACTTAAATAAGTCATTCCATCACCCACTTTCTTATTCTATATTAACTAAATAAGATATATATATTGTTTGATGATAATCATCATCTTTAGTACAAGTAATAAGTGTAAGAGTAGTTTTATTACTATTTCTAAATATTCTTACTGTACCAGTTTTTTCTTCATTATAAATATTATCAATTTTATAAACATATTTTAAATTATTATAATGAATAATTATAGTATCATTAATTTCTAATTTATATAAATTACCAAAATAACTATTATTATAATTTCCAGAATGTCCAGCAATAATTAAATTACCTCCATCTATATCGGGATTATTTGATTCAGGTAAAACATATAAATTAAATTTAACATTATTAAGTGAAGAATTTTTATTATAAAACCCCTTATACAGACCAATTTTAGGTATATCAATTACTCCTAAATAATCTTCATAAGTATAAGTAGTAGTTTCCTTTACATCTTCTTCAGTATCATTATTACTATTATCAATATTACTAATATTATTATTATTATCATCTATATTTTCAGTATTTTCTATAATACTATCTTCATTATTAAAAGAAGATAAAACTAAATTCATTTCACTAAACACAACATCTCTTTTTTCTTTTATATAATCAGTTAGAAAAACGAGAGTACCACTAATGACAAGTATTACTCCCGCTGCTATCTGATATTTATTTTTCTTCATTCTTTTTATACTTTTTATAGATTATTAATGAACCTAAACTAATTATTAATAATCCAATTAAAGATGTTGTCATAGTTTTAAATGAACTAGTACTAGGCACTTCAATTATAGTCTCAGGTTTATTATACATAACAATTTTTCCATCAACTGTACCATCGTCATTAACAGTAAATGTTACTGTTTCCTTATTTAATTCATATCCTTCTGGAGCAATAACTTCAGTTAAAGTATATTTACCAGGAGTTAATCCATCTTTTATAACAAATGCCTCTTCAGTTGATACCCAAGCATAAATTAATTCCCCTTTTTCATTTCTTAATTCTAATGAAGCACCTGGAAGTTCATTACCAGTAGTAATATCTTTTTTACTAATAACTATTTCAGGATTTTTAGTAATATTAAGTGAAATACTATCACTTACATGTTTTGTTTCAGAATATAATGCTGCAGTACCTTGATACTTAGAATCAGTAGGCATATACTCAAAAGCTTTATATATAGTACCACTAGCACTAACTTTTACTTTAAAATTAGAAGATAAACTATCAACACTAGATGCAGGTACTTTTACAATAAAACTTTCATTATATTTAAAAATATTCTTATTATTACCATTAACATCAGTAACAATAGTACCACTAGGAGCATTTATAAAAGATACACTATATTTAGAAATACCAACACTACTAGCACTAATATTAGAACTAACATAATATTTACCATCACTAGATAAATTCAAATCAAGTTTAGAATTATTAATAGTAATAGATGGTTCTTCATATTTTGCTGTTCTAGAATCAAAAACTAATCTTGCCATTTCTCTTACAACATCAGATTCCTTACCACGATAAGTACCATTATTTAAATCAAAATATGTAAATACACTATCACTAGGATTAACCAAATACCATATTGCTAAAGAAGTAGTAAAATAATCCTTTTCATTATCCCCAAATATACTTCTATTAGGATAACCATTTTCCATAATATAAGCATAATTAGCACCAAGTTCCTTACTAAGATTATATCTCATAGTACCAGAATGTACACTAGACTTAGGCCTTTCAGTACAATAAATAATATCACCATTAGCATTTTTCTTATAAGCAATACTTATAGAACTACCACTCAAATATTTAGAACTATTAATCTGATATAAATCCTTACTATTAACATCAAAATAACTTAGAATATTATCACTAGCATTAACAGAAGTAATACCAATAAACATAATAGCCAAACTAAATAAAATATTTCTTAATTTCATAATAACAAAACCTCCCTTTAGAAATTACCCTATATACTAACACTTTTTATCATCTTTGTCAAGAATAAGAAAAAAAGAATAAAAAATTATTCTTTTTTTAAAGCAACTCCTATTAATTTAATTCAAAAAACTTATTTACAACTTGTGCTGAAATTCTTTTTGTAACTGAAGATTGTGAAGAATTAGGAACACTAATATCTGGTGATACCACTACTATACTCATTTTAGGATTATCATTTGGAGAATAACCTACAAATGAAGAAGTAATAGTTTCAGTATCTACTTTACCATCACCATCAGTATCAATAAAACTCTGACTAGTTCCAGTTTTACCAGAAGAATTAGTATAATAACCCATATAACCATAACCAAGTCCATTTTGAACAACTGAAGAAAATCCTTCTCTTACTCTATTAATATATTTATCTTCTACTGATAAAGCACCCATAACATCAGTTTCTGCTTTATATGTTAAAGAACCAAACTTATCACCATTATCACTAGCTTTATATACCTCTTTTAATAAATAAGGTTTAAGTCTTTTACCACCATTAGCAATAGTATTAATATATTGTGATAATTGAATTGGAGTATAAGTATCATATTGCCCAATAGAAAAGTCAAGTAAATGACCAGGTAATTTACTACTTCCCATATAACCCAAACTTTCTACAGGAAGATCAATACCAGTTTTTAATCCTAATCCAAATTCAGCATACATATCGCGATATTTTTTAAAAGCATCTTCATCAAGTGATAGAGATTTATTATATTCATATTTACCTTTACCAACCGCTATTGCAATCTTATATTGATAAACATTTGAAGAATACTGAAGAGCATAAATATCATCAATATCACCCATAGTCCTCCAAGAACATTTAAGAGGAGTATCCTTAATCTTAATACATTCATCATATAAATGACTACCTATATTAATAGCACCATACTTATATCCCACCATCATTGATGCACCTTTTACTACTGATCCGGGAGTAACAGGAAGAGTAACAATACCAGGAGTATAATCCACTATATATTTACTACCATCCTTTTCTAATACTTGTTTACCACTCATGGCAAGTATCTCTCCCGTATTAGGATCAGATACCACTACAAATGAACGATTATAATAATTAGTACCTGCTTCTCCTTTAGCATTATAAACTTCATTCTCTAAAACTTCTTCTAAATATTTTTGAAGATTAATATCAATAGTTAAAACAATATCACTTCCTCTTTTCCCTTCACTAACAAGTTCATAACTATTATCAGATAATAATCTATATTTAGCTTTAGTCCCTTTAAGATAATCTTCATATTGATATTCTAAATATGATATACCAACCCTATCATCAAGAGAATATCCTTTTTTCAAATAAGTATCTGCAAGTTCAGAAGGAATACCCTGACTATTTGAAGAAACACTACCCAAAATACTCTTAAAAGTATCTCCATATAAATAAACTCTTTCCCAATCTAATTTAGTATTAAATCCCTTTAAATTATCAATATTTTCACTAATATAAGCATATTCTGCATCTGTAACATCTTTATTCTTAATAACCTTTTCCGCATAAGAATATCCTTTATTCATCAAATAATAAATATAAGCAGCCTTCTTATCTCTATCATTATATTCATTAATTTCATCATCTAATCTTTCATATATCAGTTTTTCAATATCACTATCATTTAATTTTCTTTTATTATATAAATCCCATTCCTCATCAGTAATTTTCTTTCTACATTCTTTATAATGCCCCATATAATAAAATGTTTTAAGCCTATCATCACTAACTTTTGAATAATCAATATTTATATTATCACCAATTAAATAAGCAAGTTCAATCTCTTCTTCACTAGTAACACCTTTTAATTTTTTATAATAAATAGTCTTAACAGCTTCATTATCTACAAGCAAATTATAATTTCTATCATATATTCTTCCTCTAGGAGCACTAGTACTTTCAATAGTTTTTTCAGTAGACATAGCAAGTTTTTCTTTATATTCATCAGTTTTTAATACCTGAAGAAAAAATAATCTTCCAAATATAACAAGATATAAAATAATAACAATCACAAATAGAATATTATATCTCCTATCAACTACTTCAGTAATACTTCTTCCATCATCTCTTTTTTTCTTATTAATAGGTCTATTCTTCTTTTTAATTTCTTTCTTATTATTTTTCTTACTAGGTTTATTAATCATTTTTTTCATATAATCACCATCATTCATTTATTATTATATCATAATTATAATAAATATACATATAGTTAATTAGGTGATTTATGAATATTTATTTAATAGAAGAATATGTAAACAGATTAAAAAAAAGTGATATTACTTATTATGCACAAAAACAAGGTATCTTATTAGATAATGAAGAAGTAGATATAATATATAACTATATCAAAAAAGATTACAAGACTATTATATATGGCAATCCAAAAGATATCTTACTAGAAATTAAAAATAAAGTAAAACCACTAACTTATAACAAAATAGAAAATCTATACATAAGATTCAAAGATAAAATTGATTTATTTATGCAAAATATAAGAGAAAATTAACTATTTTCTCTTATATTTTTTATTAAGTTCTTATCAAAAATTTTATTTCTAATCATTTCTATTTCATATTTATATGGAGGATATTCTCTCTCTTTAGAATTATCATCTTTAGTAACATAAGGAGTTTCTAAAATTTTAGGAACAGATTCTAGTCTTTTATTATAAATAATATTAATTAAATTATCAAAGCCAATAGTACCAAAGCCAATATTTTCATGTCTATCCTTATGACTATCAATATTATTTTTACTATCATTAATATGTATACATTTAATTTTTTCAATACCTATAATTTTATCAAATAAATCTAAAACACTATCAAAATTACTCATATCATAACCAGCATCATTCAAATGACAAGTATCTATACATACTCCTATCTTATCTTTAAATTTAACCTTATCAATAATAGATTTTAATTCCTCAAAACTTCTTCCAATTTCATTACCTTTACCAGCCATAGTTTCAAGTAGTATTGTAACATCATATTCATTATCAAGAATCAAATTAAGACCTTTACTAATATTATTAATAGCTTCTTCTCTAGAACAATTAACCGCAGAGCCTGGATGAAGTACTAAATATTTAACTCCTAAAGTACTACATCTTTCAACTTCATTAATAAGAAAGGAAACCGAAAAATCAAAATTATTAAAATTAGCCAAATTAACAATATAAGGAGCATGCACTATTATTTTTTCTAAATCAATATTATTTTCTTTCATTAATTTATATGCTTCCAAAGTAAGAGAATCTTCAATAACTCCTCTATTAGTATTCTGTGGAGCCCCAGTATAAAACATAAAAGTATTAGCTTTATAATTTAAAGCTTCTTTAACACTTCCTAGTAACTGACTATTATTTTTATAAGACACATGACTACCAATAATCAAATTCATTCTACCACCATCCTATTTAATTATACTATATTTTAAACAAAATAAAAAGAACATTAGTTCTTTTTTGATTAATTAATTACTCCTATTACTCAGTTGGTGCTGCAATTTGTACGCCATTATCATCAGTACTTAAAGCATAAACAGATTTTCCAGAAATAGCAAACTTACCACCAGCCTTAGCATTTAAAAATACGACAGCACCACCTGCACCATTTAATTTAATAGCAGAACAAATACCTTGTGCAGGTGCATAACTACTACTAGCAAGATCAGCATCACTTGGTGCAGTACCAGTTAGCACTAAATCATTTTCACTCAAATCTAAAACTTTTGCTAAATTACTAGATCCTGAAGTAGTTGCAATTGCTCCAATACATTGCCAACTAGTAGTAGCGGTAGCCCCTTGTAAAGCTTTTCCAGGTGTTAATAAATCTTGTGCAACACCAGTATCATAACTATTCGCAGTCTCACCTGA
>CAMFBT010000019.1 GCA_945948625.1 uncultured Mycoplasmatota bacterium
TTTTTTATTACTAATTAATTTAATTATGGAGACCTTAGGCTCCATAATTCCTAATGAAGACTTATTAAGGCTTCATAGGCAAAAAGAAAAGACTTAGATATTATAAGTCTTATTCTTCTCTAAGTACTATCTTTAATTTTTTATTTAATACTTTTAGAATGCCTCCAACTTTACTAGTTATTTGTTCAGAAGTCATTGTACTATCATTATTACCTATTTTTATTCTCAAAGTAATAGATTTTTTACCTTCAGGTATTTTATCTCCATGATATTCTTCAATAAATTCTAATTCTTTTACCATTGGTCTTATTGTTTCACTTATTTCTTTCCAAGTAATATTTTCATCTACTAGTAGTGATAAATCTTTTTCTACTAATGGGAATTGTGGTAAATGAGTAAATTCATTTGTTCTAGATTTAAATGGTACTAATGAATCAAAGTCTAATTCAAAAATTGCAATATTTGTTCTCTTAATACCTGCATCATTCATGACTGATACTTGAGCTAAACCTAATGAACCTATTATTGAATTACCTCTTAAAATATTTAAATATACATCTTTATCAGCCCATGATGGTTTTTCTACTTGACTGAAGTTTATATTTTCCATATGATTATACTCTGCTATTGATTCAAGAACTCCTTTTAGTTCAAAGAATATCTCTTTAGCATCTTTACCTACAATTGCACCAGTTAACATTTTTTTATGTATTGGAAGAGTTTCTTCTTCTGTTGATTCATGATACTCTCCCTTGGTAAATACTTGTGCCATTTCAAATATTCTAAATTCATCGAAGTATCTTAAATTCTTGGAAATTGCTTCTAATATTCCAGGTACTAATGAACTTCTTAAGATACTTAGTTCTGGTGATGGCGGTGTTGCTAGTTTTATTGAATTACTTATATCCATTCTAGATGCTTTTATGTACTTTTCGTCTATCCATGGATATGTAAAAATCTCATTAAAATTACATCTATATGCTAAGTATTCTCTTAATCTTCTTTCTAATAATACTTTGGGTTCATTTACACAATGTGTGAAGTTTACTGGAAGTGGTTTAGCTTCAAAGTTTTCATATCCAATTAGTCTAGCAATATCTCCCATTACATCATCTTTTATTGATACATCACCAGTTGATCTCCAAGTTGGTACTACTACCTTAAAGATATCATTACTATATTCTACTTTATATCCTAATCTTGTTAAAATATCAGTAATTTCATTTACTGTAAGTTCTTTTCCAAGTCTTGTGTCTAAGAACTTTTTTGATACTTCTATTTCTTCATTTTTTGTAGGATTTGAATGGTTATCTGCAAATGCTACTACTTTACTTTCAGGATATATTTCTTTAAATAATTTTAAGGCTAGTGATAATCCTAAATCAACTCTTTCTGTATCTATATTTTTCTCATATCTGATTGAAGCATCTGTTTTTTCATCAAATCTTTTTACTGTTTTTCTTATTGCCTTAGCAGTAAAGTTTGCTACTTCTAGTACTACTGATGTTGTATCTGGAAGAATTGAATCTTTTCTTCCTCCTTTAATACCCGCTAGTCCCATTGGTTCTTTGATATCACATATTACTAAGTCATCTTCAGTAAGTGTTATGCTATTTCCATCTAATAGTAATAATTCTTCATTTTTTTTGGCATTTCTTACGATTATTTTTTCTCCTTCAACATGGGTCTTATCAAATGCATGAAGTGGTTGTCCTACAGCCATCATTACATAATTTGTTATATCTACTATGGCATTTATTGGTCTCATTCCTCCATTAATTATTGCTGTTTGCATCCATATTGGAGAATCTTTTACATAAACATTATCTATCTCTACTGCTGTATATCTAGGACATTTTGCTGTATCTTTTATCTCGATATCATATTTTTTGATATTCTTATCTGGCAGATTTATTTCTATTTCTTTTAATGGTACTTTATATATTGCGGATAATTCTCTTGCTATTCCATAGTGACCCCATAAGTCAGGTCTATTTGTAAGTGATTTATTATCTATTTCAAGTACTGTATCATTCATGTCTATAACATCTGCTATATTATCTCCTACTTTACAAGGAATATTTGTTAAATCGACAATTTCTCTTTCGTCTTTAGGTGGAAAATATCCATCTAAATATACTTCAGTAGCACCACATATCATACCATAAGATGATTCTCCTCTCATCTTGGTTTCTTTTATTTTTACTAATTCTCCTTCACCATGCCAATATACTTCTGATCCTGGTTTTGATATTACTACTTTTTCTCCTACATAAAGATTAGAACCTCCACATACTATTTGTACTGGAGAAGATTCTCCTATATCTACCATACATATTTTTAATGTATCAGCATTAGGATGATCTCTTACTTCTAATATTTGACCTACTACTATATCATGAAACTTTTCACTAGTATTAGTAACTGATTCTACTTCTACTGTTCTCATTGTTAAATCATAGGCTAGTTCTTTGTTGGTTATATTTTTTGGTAAATCTACATATTTTTTTACCCAATTTAATGAAACTCTCATGTTATTTCCTCCTATTTAAACTCTCTTAAAAATCTTAAATCTCCGCTATGGAATAATCTTACATCGTCTATACCATACCTCATCATTACTAATCTGTCTAATCCTATATTTATATAAAATCCTGTCCATACTTCTGGATCTAGACCAGCAGATTTTAGTACATTTGGATGGATAACACCTCCTGGCATTACTTCTATCCAACCATTGTGATTACATACTTTACAACCTTTTCCTCCACATACTAAGCATTCCATATCTATTTCATAACCTGGTTCTGTAAATGGGAAAAATCCTTCTCTCATTCGAACATTTACTTTTCTTCCAAATACTTTCTCTAGTATTGTTTCTATCATAACTTTACCTGAAGCAAATGATAAATCTTTATCTACTATTAATGCCTCATATTGGAAAAAGGCTCTCTCATGTCTTGCATCTGTTGTTTCATTTCTATATACTCTTCCTGGATATACAAATCTAGCTGGTGCTCCATGTTTAAGTAAATATCTAACTGAGCCTCCAGTTAAATGTGGACGAAGACATAATCTTTCTTCAGCAGATTTATCTTCTGTTCCTTCTATCCAATATGTATCCATAGATGCTCTAGCAGGGTGATCTTTTGGGAAGTTTAGATTATCAAAAGCAAACTTCTCACTACTTATATCATCTTCACTATATACTTCAAATCCTAGTGATAAAAAGGCATCATTTAAATCATAACACATTTGTGTAATTGGATGAAGACTACCCATACTATTTATTTTCTTTCCAGGTAATGTTATATCAATTTTTTCATCTGTTACACTTGCATTATTTATAATTTCTTCTTCTCTTTCTTTTAATTTTGTATCAAAAAATGTTTTAATCTCGTTTGCTTTCATTCCTACTTGTTTTTTCATTTCTGCATCTAATGAACTAAGGGTCTTTAATACTTCGGTAAGCATACTTTTTTTACCTAATAGTTCTCTTCTTATTTCTTCTAATTCTTTCGTAGTTTTTGTATTTTTTATTTTTTCTAATCCTATATTTTGGATTTCTTCTAATTTTTCTAACATAATTTCCTCCTATACATTTTCTAGAAGCATTATTACTTCTTCTTTACTTAATTTTTTTTCATATTCTTTTATTTTTTTTATGTAATCATTATGATTAATTGTTAGTTCTTCTAATGAATCATATACTACTTTATCAATATTTTTTACTCCATACTTTATTAAATATTTTATATTTAAATCGGTATCAATATAGTTATCTTCCACTAATGTTAGTATATAACTACTCTTTTTATTTAATATTTTTTTATATGTTTCATTAGATATATATCTTAATAAATAGTCTATTTTATATTCCATATTCACCTCTTTTTATATATAAAAAAGATGATACCTAAAAGGACGAATATATCGCGGTACCACCTTTCTTTATAACTATTGTTATACACTCTAAATCTTTAACCAGATTAACGGTATAAGACTAAAGGGTGAATTCGTATTAAATATTTTATTAGGCTTCCACCATCCCTAACTCTCTATTAAACATCTTTAATATTACTACTTCCTTATCATTGTCTTATTTTCTGTTTATACATCTAAATAATCTTTTTACTTCTTTTGTTTGATTAGTTAGAATATCTTTATTTTCCTTTACTTCACTATAAATAGGTTGTTTAAAATCAAATCCATATCTATTTATGTAATCTATTACTGAACTGCTAAGTAGATATCCTTTATTGTATTTATTATTACTTTGCATAGCATAGTATGGTTCTATTTGAGCAAGTTTTTGAATTTTATTTTCTATACCATAGCTTTCATAAAAAGGATATATTTCTCTTACATTTATTCTGCCCATAAAGATATCCTCTAGTAATTTATTACCTATGTATTCAAAACGATATTTAGGATTATTCTTTAGTTCTTTTGATAATATATTTATTACTTCACTAGTTATAATAGTATTATCAATAACACAATCACTAAATCTACTTAGATTATCTAATCTATAAATATCATTATTTATAGATTTATTAAGTAACTTTTGTGCTAAATTAACATCATACTCAGCTACTTTGGAATTTTCTATTTCTTTAGGATACATTTGACAGATAGCATGTGATATCATTTCATTTTCTTTTATATAATTAAATTCATATTTTAATATACTATCTTTATTATAATAATTATTATATTCTATACATAGTGCTTCAATTGCTTTTGCATATAAATATAGTTTGATATCTGCTCCTAAATCTTGCATTTGATATAATTCATCCATCGTAGGCATAAATACTTTTTTCATAACTTTCCCCCTATATAGACTATATAGTCATTAAATCTTTTTCTTTGTCTTTTAGTTTTTCCTCTATTATTTTATTATATTCATTTATTAATTCTTGAACTTTTTCATTACCTCTTTTTTCTTCATCTTCAGGTAATTCTAATTTCTCTAAATCTTTATTAGCTTCTTGTCTAATATTTCTTAAAGCTATTTTTGCTTCTTCTGCTAGTTGTTTTACTTGTTTAACTAGTTCTTTTCTTCTATCTTCGGTAAGTGGTGGTATCACAATAAATACTACTTCACCATTGTTATTAGGGGTTACACCTAAGTTTGCTTCAAAGATAGCTTTTTCTATTGCTCCTAAACAAGATTTGTCAAATGGTTTTACTGATAATTGTCTTGCTTCTGGAACTGATATATTTGCTAAACTTTTAAGTGGGGTTGGTGTTCCATAGTACTCAACCATTACTTTATCTAGCATATTTGGATTTGCTCTTCCTGCTCTTACATTAGTAAACTTATTTTCTAATGATTCAATAGCTAACATCATTTTTTCTTCTGTATTTAAAATAATTTCTTCCATAGTATCTCCTTTTTATATATGATATTTTAACATAGTTTTCTTATTTATTCAATATGTTTTTTTATTAATTATTTTTCTTTTTTAATTCATCTCTTATTTCTTCTAGAAGTAATACTTCATCACTTTTTTTCTTTTCTTCTTCTTTTTTCTTTGAGGTTATTTTATTAATTAATTTTACTATTATAAAAATACAGAATGATATTATAAAGAAATTAATTATGTTATTTATTAGACTTCCATATTTTATTATTGAATCTCCTACTTTTATTGTTAAATTACTAAAATCTATTCCACCAATTATAATTCCTATTATAGGCATTAATAGGTCCTCTACTAGTGATGATACTATTTTACTAAAAGCAGAGCCTATTATTACTCCTACTGCTAAGTCTATTACATTTCCTCTTTCTATGAATGTCTTAAATTCTTTTATTATTTTTTTCATATTCTTCCTCCATTATTTTTCTATTTTATTTATAAACTCTTCTTCTTTCCATATTGGAATTCCAAGTTCTAGTGCTTTATCATATTTACTACCTGGAGATGCTCCTACGATTACTACTGATGTTTTTGAACTAACAGAAGATGATACTTTTCCTCCAAGATTTTCTATTATTTCACTTGCTTTATCTCTAGTAATATTTATTAATGTTCCTGTTAAAACAAATGTCTTTCCTTTAAATTCATCCTTTTCTTCATAACCGGAATTATTTATATAATTCATATTTATTCCTAATTCCTTTAATTTATTAATTATTTTAATATTTTCTTCATCTTTAAAATAATCTATTATACTTTTAGCTATTATTTCTCCTATATCATTTATACTAGTTAATTCTTCTAGAGTGGCATTCATTAAATTATCTAATGTTTTATAATTTTTAGCTAATATTTTTGCAGTCTTTGCTCCTACATTTCTGATACCAAGACCAAATAATAGTTTTTCTAATGAATTACTCTTACTTTTTTCAGTAGCTATTTTTAAGTTTTCTATTTTTTTCTTTCCATATCCTTCTAAATTAATTAATTCTTCTTGATATTTATCAATATCATATATATCTGTAATATTAGTAATAAATCCTTCGTTATATAAATCTTCAATTACTGATTCTCCCATACCATCTATGTTCATTGCATCTCTACTTGCAAAATGTATAATATTTTCTATCTTTCTAGCAGGACACATATTATTAGGACAATAATAATCTGATTCTGTTTCTTTTCTTATTATTCTACTATTACATATAGGACAATTTTCTATCATTTTAAATTTTTTTTCAGTACCATTTCTTCTTTCAGTTATTACTCTTACTACTTCTGGTATTACATCTCCTGCTTTTCTAATTGATATGGTATCTCCTACTCGGATATCTTTTGCTAAACAGTAATCTTCATTATGAAGGGTTGCTTTTGATATAAGAGATCCTGCAACATGAACTGGAGAAAATATTGCATTAGGAGTTATTTTACCAGTTCTACCTACAGTGAACTTTATTTCTTTTAGTGTTGTAAGTACTTCTTCAGCAGGAAACTTATATGCTATTCCCCATCTTGGTACTCTAGCAGTAGTTCCTAATTTTTCTTCATCATCTAAATTATTTACTTTTAATACAACTCCATCTATCTCATAAGGTAATTCTTTTCTAATACTAGCAAGTTTTTCTATATCTTTAATTATTTCTTTAGCTGTATCTGCTACTGTATTAAGTTTATAGTTTGTGACAAAGCCTAATTCTTTTAAAAACTTTAGTGATTCTTCTTGAGTTTTTATTCCATAATCTCTAGGATTAGGGATAAAGTATGCCATAAAATCAAGATTTCTTTTAGCGGTTATTTTACTATCTAATTGTCTAACTGAACCTGCTGCTGCATTCCTTGGATTAGCAAATAGGGGTTCTTTATTTAATTCTCTTTCTTTATTTGCTTTTGCAAAGGAAGATTTACTCATATATATTTCTCCACGAACTTCAATATCTATATCTTTATTAAGTCTAAGTGGTATTGATTTTATTGTTTTTCCATTAGCGGTAATGTTTTCTCCTACTACACCATCACCACGAGTAGCTACTCTTACTAGAATACCTTTTTCATATATAAGAGAACCTGATAATCCATCCATTTTTGGTTCTACAGTATATGTAGGATTCTTTATTGTTTTCTTTATTCTTTCATCAAAAGCAATTATTTCTTCTTCATTAAATATATCATCAAAAGAAAGCATTGGGGTTTTATGGGTAACTTTTTCAAATTTACTAATTGCTTCTCCTCCTACTCTAAGAGTTGGAGAATCTTCTCTTTTTAGAGAGGGATAAGCTTCTTCTAATCTTAAAAGTTCACTATAATAATCATCATACTCTTGATCTGTGATTGTTGGATTATCTAAAACATAATATTCTTTACTGGCTTTGTTTAATATTTCTATTAATTCATCTATTCTCTTTTTTATTTTATCATTCATTATATCACCAATTAAAGTATATCATAAATAAAAAAAGAAGGTCAATATTTTATCTAAAAAAGATTAATTTGACCTTCTATTTCTTTCATTTTTTGTTTTGTAATAATTAACAGCTCTATTAATAGCTATTTCAGGGCCAAATACTTCATCTATTCTTTCTTTACCAAGATTTGCTAACCATAATTTCATGGGTTCAGCTTTTGGGCTTGGAATTGATTCGATAAGTCTTAAAATATCTTTAATAGTCATTACATCCCTTAATCTTATTTTTCCATCTGGTGCTAACATTTTTAACTGACTACAATTTGTAGTCACTTCACTACCCTCTTTTTTTAATCTATTTTTTAATACTGACCAATATTTTCTTGGTTCCCTACTATCAGTTAATGCACCTATGACATCCACTACACTGAAGTAATAATCTTCTTTTTGACTATCCCAAACACTTCTTATTTCTTTATTTTCTAATAAAAAAAGATCAAATATAATCCTAAAAAAGATTAATTTGACCTTCTATTTCTTTTGATTTAGTTCTTGTTTTTGTTTTTACTTCATTATTTCTACCAGATAAACAATTTCTTAAATACTCTAAAGTAAGTTTTCTTTCTAATATATCTTCCTCTTTAGTTATACCATTTTCTTCTTTTGATTTTGTTTTTTCATAGTTATAAATAAACATTGCTAAATCATGTAATGGTTTATAATTTAACTTTAATTCACCAGTTGTTTTATCTATTTTAGATACTTCTCTTATGTAAAATTCTTCTAGTGCTTTATTTAATAATTCTTTATTATTTGTATTTATAGCATATCTAATTTTTGAAATATTTAAATTATTTGTATAACTATTACGATAGTATGATAATAATTTTTCTAAGAATACTTTATCATTTTGCCTACTAAGTAGTATATATTTTAATCTATAAATATCAAAATATTTGAATGAATCTCTATATGCTATACCATATCTAACTCTATTTAAACTATCTTTTCTTTTATTTCTTATTGATAATTCTTTATTAATATCATCTAATTCTATTAGTCCTTTGTTATATAGAGCTTCTTTAAAGAAATATTCATTATTAAACATCATTGTACAACTATCTATTTCTTCAAGACTAAATCCACCATTTACATAGTTTGATTTCTTACTAAATTCAGAAAGTCTTGATATATCAATAGGTATAATTTTATTATTCTTCTTTATGGTTAAATAATAAGCCATAATATCACCCCTTCAAGATGGCAATTATTATATACTAAAATATTGTTTTTGTCAAATTTGATAGTGAGAAATAAGAAAAAGACTCTACTTTGAGTCTTTAATACTAATAGTTCTTTTAGTTTCTATTTCTTTCTTTTTAGGAGCAGTAACTACTAGAATGCCATTTTTGAAACTAGCATCTATTTCTTCTTCATTAACATCTCCTAGATAGAATGATCTAGATACTCTACTGTAGCTTCTTCTTTCACGATGAAGATATTTTTTATTTTCTTCCTCTTCTTCATTTTTTTCAAATGTAATGGATAAAGTTCCTTTATCTACAGAAATATCAATATCTTCTTTTGTATATCCTGGTGCTTCCATTTCTACTACTAGTTTATCATCTTTTTCGTAGATATCACTCTTAATACTTTCATCTCCTTTGAAAAAACTATCATCAAAAAATAATCTACTTGGCAACATATATATCACTTTCCTTTCTTATTATTTATTTGCCATTATATCACATATCAAGTTACTCATTTCAGTTGGATTATCAATAGGAAGTCCTTCAATTAATCTTGCTTCATAATAAATAACTTTTGTGTATTTTTTAAATTCTTCTTTGTCTTTTTCATATAATTCTTTTAATTTATCCGCTATTTTATGATTAGCATTTATTTCTAATACTTCACTGGCTTTTATCTTTTCATCCGTAGGCATTGCATTTATAACTTTTTCCATTGATGTTGATATTTCTCCAGTTGTAGTTAAACATACTGGATGACTTTTTAATTTATTTGTAAGTTTTACTTCAGTAACAGATCCTTCTAGAATATCTTTCATTTCATCAAGCATTGATTTGTTTGTTTCGTTTTCTTTCTTTATTTTTTCTTTTTCTTCTTCAGTAGATAAATCTGTACTTTCATTTGCTACATTGACAAATGTCTTACCTTTATATTCTCTTAAAGCCATTATTGCAAATTCATCTACATAATCTGTAAGATATAATACTTCATGTTTATCTTTTATGTTTTCTACTTGAGGTAACATATCTATTTTATCTATAGTCTCTCCAGAACAATAATAAATATTCTTATTATCTTCATTTAATTTTTGTACATATTCATCTAATGTAATTAGTTTTTTTTCTTTTGATGAATAGAACATAACTAAATCTTCTAGTTTATCTTTATTCATTCCATAATCATTATAAATACCAAATTTTAATCCTGTTCCAAATGCTTTATAAAATTCTTCATATTTACTTCTATCATCTTTTAGTAATTCAAGCAATTCTTTCTTTATTTTAGTTTCTATACTTTTTGCTATTAATTTTATATTTTTATTTTCTTGAAGAGTTTCTCTTGATATATTTAAAGGTATATCTTCTGTATCTACTACTCCTCTTACAAAACTAAAGTAATCAGGTAGTAAATCACTACATTTATCCATAATTAATACACCATTAGTATATAATTGTAATCCTTTTTCATATTCTTTACTATAATAGTCATATGGTGCATGAGAAGGAATATATAGCATAGCTGTAAAATTAACATTTCCTTCTATGTTAAAATGAATTACTTTAAGTGGTTCTTTATAATCAAAGAATTTATCACTATAGAAATTGTTATATTCTTCATTGTTAATATCTTTTTTATTTTTCTTCCATAAAGGAATCATACTATTAATAGTGGTTACTTCTTTATATGTTTCATATTCATCACTATCTTCTTTTTTTCTACTATTTTCTACTTCCATTTTAATTGGATAACTAATATAATCTGAATATTTTTTTATAATAGATCTTAATTTATATTCAGATAATAATTCACTGTAATTATAATCTTCAGTATCTTCTTTTAAATGAAGTGTTATAATTGTACCATTTTCTTTTTTATCTGATGGGGATAATGTATATCCATCTACTCCAGTACTCTCCCAAATAGTAGCTTTATCTTCTTTATAAGATTTAGATTCTACAGTTACTTTATCACTTACCATAAAGGCTGAATAAAATCCTACTCCAAATTGTCCTATAATATTTACATCATTTTGTTCTTTATTTTCTTCTTTAAATTTTAAAGAACCTGATTCTGCTATTACACCTAGGTTATTTTCTAATTCTTCTTCTGTCATACCTGTACCATTATCTGTAATAGTAATTGTTCTTTTATCTTTGTTATAATCTACTTTAATAAATAAATTATCTTTATTTACTTTAATACTTTTATTAGTTAAAGATAAATAATATAATTTATCTATGGCATCACTAGCATTAGATATTAATTCTCTTAAAAATATTTCTTTATTTGTATAAATACTATTAATCATTAAATCTAATACTCTTTTACTTTCTGTTTTAAATTGTCTTTTTTTCATTCTTATTCCTCCTTGTATTTACAAATATAATTATAGCACTTTTTTAGCAATTGTCAATATAGATTGCTAATTTTTAATTCTTTTTTATATAAATTATTTTTTTGAATGAAAATAGTATATAAAAACCTCGCTTCTATATCCAAGAAACGAGGTTCATATCATATTTTTTTATCTAATTATTCACAGAAGTAATAGTCTTGTGAACAAATAGTCTGATTATTTTAATTTATTCAAATAATCCTTTAATATCTTTTATATATATTTTTTTATTATTAATATCTATTTTATCAATTAAATTATCATTATAAGGAATTAAATAATTTTTATTATTACCTTTTATATTAAATAATACTGTTTTATCATATCTTTCTATATCTTTGATTATGCCTTTTTCTATATTTTCATATATAACTGTTAATCCTATTAATTCTTCATCTAAATATTTATTATTATCTAATTTTATATCACTACTATCTATGTATACATATTTTCCTTTATATTTTAATACTTCATTAATATTATTATATCCTTTTAATGTAATCATATCAAAGTTTTTATGTCTTCTGTAAGTATTTATAATTTCTATATCTTTTTTATCAATATATATCTTCATATTATTTATAAATACTTTATCTTTGTAGGGAAACTTTGATAATATTCTAAGTTCTCCTTTAATACCATGAGTATTTACTATTTTTCCTATTTTAATTAGATTCATATTTATCATCCATTTCATATAAAAGTATAGAAGTTGCTACTCCTGCATTTAAACTTTCTACTTCATTATTCATTTTTATGTATAGGTAGTGGTCACATAAATTACTTATATTTAATGACATTCCATTTCCTTCATTACCTATTACTAAAGCATATTTAGAAGATATTTCTATATTTTTAACATTAGTACCACCATCTACTTTAGTTCCATATATTATATAATTGTCTTTCTTTATGTCATTAATGAATGTTTCTAATTCTCTTACAATAATATTTATATGAAATATCATACCTTCAGTGGCTCTTAATACTTTACTATTATATATATCTACAGTATTTGGACTTACCACGATTGTATCTATATTAAATGCTTTAGAAGATCTAATAATTGTTCCTAAATTACCTGGATCTTGTATATTATCTAATATAAGTAGTCTATTTCCTAATTCTTCTTCTATTTTTTTATGAGATACTCCCACTACTACTGGGATGCTATCAGTAGTAGATAGTTTTTTCATTACTTCTTTACTAACATAATTAGTAGGAACATCTAATGTAATGTTATTATCTTCAAGTACAAATATTTCTTTTAATAAATTCTTTTTGTATGCTTCTTCAATTAGATTTTTTCCTTCAATAAGAAAACTATTTGTACTATTTCTATATTTTTTATCTTTTAATTTACAGGTTTCTTTTATTTTATTATTGCTCACAGATGTAATTATCATAATAATTCCTCCTACCTAATTATATTATAATTTTAAAATGCTGTAAAGCATACAAAATTAAACTAATTAGGATCTTTTAGATATTTTCTTATATCTTTATAATTGGGATAATATTTAGATACTAGTAACCAAAAGTTTTTTGAATGGTTTGGATGTATAAAATGGGATAATTCATGAACTATAACATAATTTAAACATTCTATATTATATTTTGATAATTCTAAGTTTAATGTTATATTATGATTTTTTATATTACATACTCCCCATCTACTAGTCATTTTTCTAATTTTAAGATTTGGTAATGGTATATTTTCTTGAAATAATTTGTAATAGTAGTCTAATCTTTCTTGATAAATATTTTTTATATAGTTAGATAAATATTTATTTAATGTTTTTTCATTTTTGGTATATATTTTATTTTTATCTATTTCTGTATCATTAAATCCATATACTATATCATAATTATTACCAAATAATTTAAATGATGTATCTTCCATCTTTTGATTATTTTTTATTAAACATTTATTTATAAAGGCTGTGTTATCTTTGATTAATTTATTTATTGTATATGAAGAGGTAAGATAATTAGTAGTAATAATTATCTTACCTTCTTTTACTCTTAAATAAGTATTTTTATTATTTTTTCTTATTATTTCAATTTTATATTCTTTATCATTTAAAATATAAGTATTAACGGAAGCCACCGCCACCGCCTCCTCCACCGAAGGAACCGCCTCCTCCGCCACCGGAAGAAAAGCCACCGCCACCAGAGGAATAAGATTGTGCTCTTTCTCTAGCACTAGTTGCAGCACTAACACTTGATGTTGATAAATGATTTATATATATTAATGTTCCATAATCAATATTATTATCTACTAGTACTTCTGGATATAGATTTTTAAGTTGTTTAGCTACTTTTTCCGCTATTCCAAATAAATAAGCAAACATTAAGTATTCATCCCATATATGTACTTCTAATACTTCTCTTGTACCAATTCTAGAGAATTCTTCTAAGAACTTCTTTAACCCTAATAATTTAGTACTATCATCATATATCATATCATCCATAACATTTTTTCTTTTGCATTCTTCTTTACTACTTCTAGTATAAATATGATTATTTTGTTTTAATTTTTCTATTTCTACTTTATTAATTCTTTCAAATAGATTAAAGAATTTTGTATAATTGTTTTTACACCATTTTTCTAATTCTTTTGTTTCTAGTATTCCATCTTTACTTGCTTTAAACATTATACTAAATAATTCTTGTTCTAAAACATTATCAAATGTAGGATTAAGTGTTAAATCTATACTACTACTTTCTTTATTAAAAATTCCTGTTTTATCATTAATAAATTTTATTTTATTTTCTTTTACCCATTTTAAAATAATTGCTCCAAAGATATTTGTTTCTCTATAACCAGTAAATGTTGTATTATTTAATTTTATTAAAGTATTTGCATAATATATATCTTTATTACAAGGTATATCTCTAAATAATGGTGTATTCTTTTTATCTATAACTTTATTATTTTTATATCCATAACCGTTTATTATACTATGTCTGATAGTAAATACCATTATTATAAAAGGAATAATAATTGGTAAAATAATTGATATAAATTTTAATATTTTTTCTAATAATGTTGGTTTAGATTCTGTATATGTTTTTGCACCATCATCTGCCATATTTAAATATTCATCAAATGTTTTATCTGAAGTAGTTGTTAATGTGAAAGTATCTTTAGGAAACTTTACTAATATAGTCATATATTCATCTTCATATACTTTTCCTTCAGAATCCATTTCTATGTAACCATCATAAACATATGTTGGTGCTCCATATTTTCCATAGCCCCATACTGGAAGACTTTGATCATATGCAAAATCACTATATATTTTTATATATA
>CAMFBT010000020.1 GCA_945948625.1 uncultured Mycoplasmatota bacterium
TAAAAAAGATAAAAGATTTATTTCTTATAAAGAATGGAAAAAAATTACTGATGGTGGAAAATTAATAAATAGGCCTAATGCTACAGGAGAAAATATTTCCGTTATAGTATATACTGGTGGTACCACAGGTAATGCCAAAGGAGTACCCCTTACAAATATTAATTTAAATAGTAGTGCATATGGTTTTAAATTAGGTGACTATGGATTTGATTGCGGTAAAACTTCAATGAGTATTCTACCTCCATCAATTGCTTACTATTACAATGCCACATATTGTTTAATGTGTTGTGGAGTATCAGTTAATTTAATCCCATTCTTTACTCCAAAAGAATATCCTATGTTATTAAATAAATATAAACCAAATATCTTTTTAGCAGGACCAATATTATTTAAAGAAATGGTAGAAGGTGGAGTAATAAAAGATACATCATTTATGACTTCTCCGATATCTGGTGGTGACAAATTACCAATAATAGAAGAAGAAAGTGCAAATAAGTATATAGAAAAGCATGGTGGAAAAGCTAAAATTCACCAAGGATACGGTGAGAGTGAATGTACAGCAGCTTCAACATATTCAAAAGATAATGCTTTAACATTAGGTAGTATAGGAATACCTTTTATCAATGTACTAGTAAGTATGTTTGATGAGAACAATAAAGAAATTCCATATGGAGAAGGTAAAATAGGAGAAATATGTATAAGTGGTCCAACAGTTATGGATGGATACTACAAAGATAAAGAAGAAACAGATCTAGTATTAAAAAAACATGATGATGGTAGAATTTGGCTTCATACTAGTGATTATGGTTATATGGACAATGATGGAAAAATATATCACTGTGGTAGAGCAAAAAGAATGATAACAAGAAGTGGAGATAAAGTATGGCTTAGTGCTATTGAAGAAATAGTAAAAACTCATAACAATGTTTATGATTGCTGTTGTGTAAAAGGGGAAGATAGTTCTGAAAGGGAAGTACCAATTTGTCATATAGTATTTAAAAACAAAGAAGAAAAATATAATACTATTAAAGAATTGGATCAAATAATTGAAGCAAAATTAAAATCACTTTATATTCCAAAATATTACGTAGTCAAAGAAGAAATACCTTTAACTGAAGTTAATAAAAAAGTAGACTTTATTAAATTAGAAAAAGAAGATATTAATAATAGTAATATTTATGAACTAAATGGTAAATTAATAGAAGCAAAGCAAGGAAAAATAAAAATATTGAAAAAGTAAAACATTTTAGATCAATCTAAAATGTTTTTTGTTAAAATTATTATTTTCTATGATATAATTAAATAAGAATAGGAGATGTAATTTATGTATAGCATTTGTTTCACAATCGCAGGCTTTGTTTTTTCAATTTTACTTCTTGTTATATATCATTTAAAATCTAATCCAAAGTTAATAGAAAATAAAATATATCATAGTATGATATTAACTACAATATTATCATCATTTATAGAAATATATTCCTTTATTTTAGTAAGAAATAATATATCTATAAATTCACCATTATATTTATTTTCTTTAAAATTACTATTTATTGCCTTTTTAATCTGGTTATATTTATTTACATTATATACAGTAGTGGTAACAATAAAATTAAAGAATAAAGATTATAGTAATTATAAAAGAATAATTATAATATCAAGTATTATATTAATAATATCATCAGTAATTACTTTAATATTACCAATTAATATAACTGAAGTAAAAGGATTATTTTTACCAAGTGGTAAAGGAGTAGATATTATATATGTATTAGCCTCATTATGCTTTATAGCAATGATAATAACAATAATATCTAATCGTAAACATCTAAAAAATAAAAAATATTATCCAATGTACTTTTTAATTGTGGTATTAGGAATAATGATCATTTTACAAAAGATTTTTCCAGATTTATTACTAATAAACTTTTCAATATCAATTTTAATATATATAATGTATTTTACTATAGAAAATCCAGATATTAAGGTAATTAAAGAATTAAATTATACTAAAGAATTATTAGAAAAACAAAATGAATTAGTATCAGGAGTTATTAATAATTTAGTAATAAGTATTAAGAATCCACTTATGGAGATAACAAATTTCAGTAATAAAAAAATAACTAAGAATAATGCCAATCTATCGTTAGAAGAAATAAAACAATTTCAAAATCAAACTTTAGATTTAGTAGATCAAATAAATAAGATTATGGACTTAACTAGAATTGAATCTAGAGAACTAAAAATAGAAGATAGAAAATATCAAGTTAGCAATTTGATTAGTAGTATTAAAGAAATTACCCAAAATAAAAATATTGAAGTAAATTATATAATTGAAGAAGACTTGCCAAAAGTATTATATGGTGATGATATAAATATCGCTCAAACATTTCTATACTTAATTAACTTTATTGAAAAATATTTTGAAAATTACAACCTAACTATATCTATTTCTAAACTACTTGTTCGTAGTAAATGTAAATTAAAATTTGAAATAAGTATAAATTATAAATATAGTAGTATTGAAATCAAAGAAAGAGATTCAAGATATGAAATTACCACAAAGTGTTTAGAATATGAAATATATGAAAAATTAGTTAATCTTCAAAAAGGAAACAATTTCATTAGAAAGGATAAGGACAATATAATCTTTGAATTTTCTTTATTCCAAAAAATAGAAAAAGTAAAAGTAAAAGAAAAAGAAGAAAAAGAAGAAGAAATAATATATTTTGATGCCGAAGGGAAAAGAGTATTAATAGCTCTTGATAATCATAATGATATAAAGAAAATGACAGATATGTTAATAGGTTATAATGTTGAAATTACTACAGCAGGTAGTATTAATGAATTTACAGAATTATTAAGTGGTAATAAAACTTATGATTTAATATTTTTATCAGATACTATAACAGGTATTAATAATTATGATATTGAAACAATAGAATCTCTCAAGAGAACTATAACAAAATTCTCATTAATCGCAGGTTATAAACTCCAGATAATAATAGTGACATTAAATAATTATAAGAATAATAATATTGAGTATTTAAACATACCTATATCAAAATTAGAATTAGATGATATTATGATTAAATATTTAAGTGAATAAGAGCATAAAAATGCTTTTTTTCTTTTGCTTACCTTGTATTTTAGTTATATTTAATATATAATAATTAAAGAGGGAAGTTATGGAAAAAAGCATTATAAAAATAGTAAATATGTCATTCAAATATAATAAAGAAGATTATTTATTTAGAAATTTTAATTTAGATATAAAAGAAGGAAGTTTTACCACTATTATAGGAAAAAATGGATCAGGTAAAAGCACCTTAGCCAAAATATTAATAGGATTATATAAAGCAGAAGGTTATATTACTATAGATGGTTATCTATTAAATGATTTTTATATAAAAAAAATAAGAAGAATATTTTCTGCATGTTTTGATAATGCTGATAATCATTTTATTGGAGAAACAGTAAAAGATGATTTAGCATTTACCCTTGAAAATCTAGGATATTCAAAAAAAGAAATGATATCATCAATCAATACAATTGCTAAAAAATTTAAATTAGAAAATATATTAGAAGAATCACCAGAAAAATTAAATAATTCAGAAAAAGAAAAAGTAATGATTGCTTCATCACTTATTCATAAACCACAGATACTATTATTAGATGAGTCAATATATAAATTAAATTCTAGTGATAAAAAGTTAGTATTTAAAATATTAAAAGAATATCAAAAAGAATATAAATTAACTATCATATTAATAACACATGATTTAGAAGATACATTAATATCCGATAATATAATATTATTAGATAAAGGAAAAATTATTTTAAATGATACTAAGGAAAAAATATATGAAGATGAAAAATTAGAAAAATTAGGTTTTAATCTTCCTTTTATAGTTAAATTATCACATAATTTAATGTTATATAACCTGCTAGATAAAGTTTACTTTGATAGTAAGGAGGTAATGGATAAATTATGGCCATAAAATTAGAAAGAGTATCATACAAAGATAAATTAAAAAATATAAATTATGAATTTGAAGAAGGAAAAATAACTACAATTATATCTTCTTCTGGTAATGGTAAAACACTTCTTAGTTATATTCTTACTGGTCTTATAAAAGATTACACAGGAACAGTTACTAATGACTATATAGGAAGAGAATTAGGGTATATCTTTCAAAATCCTGAAGAATCATTTATATTTAGTACAGTAAAAGAAGAATTATCATTTGGACTTAATAAATATAATTATAAAACCGATATTTTAAATAAGAGAATAGAAGATTCACTAAAAATGGTTGGTCTTAATAACGATTATTTAGATAGAAATCCATTTAATCTTTCTAGTGGTGAAAAGAGCCTTCTTTCACTAGGAGTAGTTTTATCTCTAAATCCTAAATTAATTATAATTGATGAACCAACTATATATTTAGATAATAAGAAAGAAGAATATTTAATAAAATTATTAAAAAAAATGAAAAATAATTATCATAAAACAATAATAATATTCACTAGTGATATAGAATTTGCTTTAAAAATTACAGATAACTATGCTGTTTTAAAAAATGGTAAAATAATAAGTAAAGGTAATATAAAAGAATTGCTAAATAATATTGATAAAATAAAGAACTCTGGCATTAATATTCCTAAAATAATAGATTTCATAAATAATGCAAATAAAAAGAAAAATATCAATCTTGATATGACATTTGATATCAAAGAACTTATGAAGGATATATATCGAAATGTTAACTAATATAACTTTTGGAAAATATTATGCAAGAGATTCAGTAGTTCATAAATTAAATCCATTATTTAAAACAATATCACTTATTATTATGATTATAGCAATATTTTTTATAAATAGTTATAAAGACATAATAATGTTAACTAGTTACTTAATACTAATGATTGTATATAGTGATATAGACATAATCACATATCTAAAGAATATATATAGCATAAAAATATTTCTACTATTTATTTTAATAATAGATTTAATATTTGGTTCAAATATAAATAATATAATATTTGATTTATATAAATTAATATTTATTATAATTTATAGTAGTGCTTTAACATATACAACATCTACTAGTGAAATAACATATGCAGTAGAAAGATTATTAAAACCATTTAATAATACCATTCCAGTAAATGATATAGCAATGATAATTACTCTTACATTAAGATATATACCAACTCTTACTATGGAATCTGATAGAATAATTAAAGCACAAAAAATGAGAGGAATAAACTTTGATAGTAAAAATATAAAAACAAAAATAACATCTTTAGTTGGAGTATTTATACCAATGTTTATTCTGTCATTAAAAAAATCAGAAAGTACTGCAGATATAATGGATATAAGATTATATAATTATGGCAAATCTAGAACTAATTTAAGAACTAATACTTGGAAGAAGATAGATACACTATTACTTATTTTAAATATATTAATACTAATAATAGTAATATTTTATTAATAGGAGGAAAAATATTATGAGATATTTAATCACAGTATCATATGATGGAACTAATTTTAAAGGATATCAAAAACAACCAAAAATGAGAACAGTACAAGGAGAAATAGAAAAAGCACTAAAAGAAATAAGTGGAGGTAAAAAAATAGATATACATGCTTCTGGTAGAACAGATGCTGGAGTTCATGCTATGGCTCAAAGAATACACTTTGACTTAGACATGAATATTACATTAGAAAAATTAGCTAAAGGACTAAATAGCCTTTTACCAGAAGATATTTTTGTAAGAAAAGTTGAAGAAGTAAGTGATGATTTTCATGCTAGATTTTCCGCTATTGGGAAAGAGTATATCTATATACTTAATATGGGAGAATATAATCCATTAGAAAGAAATTATGTATATCAGTACAACGAAAAATTAGATGTAGTAGAAATGGAAAGAGCTATGAAATACTTTGAAGGAACCCATAATTTTAAATCATTTACTAAGACAGACGAAGAAAAAGAAGATTATGTAAGAACTATATCTCAAACCAATCTAATTAGGGATACAAAAGATATAAATAAAATTACTTTGGTTTTTGTAGGAACAGGATTCTTAAGATATATGGTTAGAAATATGGTAGGTACATTAATCAAAGTAGGTGAAGGCAAACTAAGAAGTGAGGAAGTAATAGATATTTTAAAAAAAGAAGATCGAACATATGCAGCAAAAACTGCAAATCCTGAAGGATTATATTTAAAGAATGTCTTTTACTAATTTACAAGTAATAAAAAATATATTATAATAATGAAGTAAGGAAGTGTTAATATGGGAAGAGAATTAAAAAGAAAACAAGCTAAAAAAGAAGGAAGAAATATTAAAGAAATACAAACAAAAAATAAAGATTTGAATACAATGAAACCAAAGACTTTATTCGTTATACTAGGAGTATTATTATTCTTTTGTGTTGTCTTATATTTTATTACTAGTATTTTTATAACTAAAGACATAAATTTAAGTAATAACAAAAATAATAATGATAATGAAGAAGTAACAAATATAAGTAATAAAATATTAGCAAGTGATAGTTTAAGACAAACAGAAGAAATATATTATGTATATTATTATGATACAACAAATGAAGATAGTAGTATAACAAGTATAGTAGCTAATCTTGAAGATAAAGTATATAGAGTAGACTTAAATGATGCATTTAATAGTAATTTTGTAGGAGAACCATCTGGAATAGTAGATAATATAAATAATCTTAAAGTAAAAGATCCTACAGTTATAAAAGTAGAAAGTGAAAAAATAGTAGCTTTCTATAATGGAAGTGAAGAAATAAAAATAGGTCTAAATTAAAAGATGAAGGGGGAAATATGCAAAAATTATATTTAGATTGTGATGGGGTAATATTAGATACTATCAATATGTCATATAAAATGATTAAAGAAAAAGGAATAACCAAAAGAGAAGAAATAGATCATTTTTATCAAAACCTAAGTTGGCAGCAATTGATTATAGAAGCAGGAGAAATAAATAATTCAATTACAAAAATAAAAAAACTAATGGAAGTATTTGATGTAGAAATATTAACTCATATTAATTCAGATGGAGAAATACTTGCTAAATTAAATTACTTTAACAAAGTATTACCAGGAATAAAAGTAATTACTGTACCTAAAGAAATAAAAAAAGCTGATGCCGTAGATCCAGAAGGCAATATTCTAGTAGATGATTATTTACCAAATCTAGAATATTGGGAAGAAAGAGGCGGTATACCAATAAAGTTTTCTGATTCAGGTAAAGAATGTAAATACCAATCAATTACTAATTTATTAGAATTATTAGAGTTAAATTTAAAAAATAAATCAAGAATAAAGTAGGTGACTAACATGAAATTAATGAATGTAAAAGGAACAGTGGACAATCTACCTAATAAAGAAATAATAAGAAGAAAAGTAGTAAATACTCTTACTGATACCTTTGAAAAATATGGATATTTACCACTAGATACAAGTATATTATGTTATTATGATTTACTTGCTTCAAAATATTCTGGTGGTAGTGAAATATTAAAAGAAGTATATACATTAAAAGATCAAGGAGATAGAACATTAGGATTGAGATATGATTTAACAGTTCCATTTTCTAAAGTAATAAGTATGAATGTTGGAAAAGAAATTAATTTACCATTCAAGAGATACGAAGTAGGAAAAGTATTTAGAGATGGTCCAGTAAAAACAGGAAGAGCAAGAGAATTCTATCAATGCGATGTCGATGTCTGTGGAATAGAAGGAACTTTTATAGAAGCAGAAATGCTCATGATGACAATAGAGTGTTATAAAAAATTGGGAATAGATGTATATATAGAAATAAATAATCGTAAATTACTTGAAGGATTCATAATTGAAGCAGATATAGATAAAGAACTATCATCAAAAGTAATCTTATCCGTGGATAAATTAGCTAAAATAGGAGAATCAGGAGTAAGAGAAGAATTAAAAGAATATAATATTGATAATACAAAATTAGATAAACTATTTAGTTTCTTTAAATGTAGTATTAATGATTTAGATAATATGAATATAACTAATAATAGTTTTATTGAAGGAAGAGAAGAGATAAAAGAACTATTTAATTACATAACTTCTTTATCTTTAGAAGAAGAATGCAAGTTTACCCCATATTTAGCAAGAGGATTAGAAATATATACCGGTGTAGTATGGGAAGTATTTGATAAAAAACAAAGATTAACATGTGCCATAGGTGGCGGTGGAAGATATGACAAAATAATTACCAATTTTATAGATGATGGTAATAAATATCCAGCCTTAGGAATATCATTTGGATTAGTACCAATATGTGAAATATTGGAAAATAAAAGTAAAGAGTCATTTTATGATCTACTTATAATACCAATGGATACAAATATAGAAAGTTTAAGATTAGCAGCTATTCTTAGAAATAAAGGAATAAAAGTAATAATAGAAATGAATAAGAGAAAAATAAAGAAAGCTTTAGATTCTGCAAATAAAAATAATATACCTTATGTAATAATACTAGGACAAAATGAAATAAATAATAATACTATTGAAATTAAAGACATGAATAGTAGTACAAATATTAAAGTAGATATAAATGATATTGATAAAATGATTGATATAATAAAAAAATTATGATACAATAATATTGTCTCAAAAAAAGGACAATATTATGGCCTGTTGGTGAAGTGGCTTAACACATTGCCCTCTCAAGGCAACATTCATGGATTCGAATTCCATACAGGTCACCAATTATAAATATTAAGACTTTAATAGTCTTTTTTTCTTGCTTTTAAAGTATAAATATTATATAATAAATAGCACTAGTGAAAGGGAAAATAAAATGGAAAAAAAATACTTAGAAAAAGATTATATAATATTAGAAGTTCCAAAACAATATCAATATAATTCACAAATTGATTTTACTAATATAAACGAAAAATATTATGATGTAGTAAAAGATTTCTATCAAACATTAAAAAGAACTATTCAAGAAGATAACCTAACCAATTTTTATAATAGAATTCCATCTTTAATAATCAATGATAAAATTTCTTTAATGAAAGTATGTAATACGCTTAAAATAACTAATACTACAGCTGATTATGTTTCAAAATCAAATCAAATATATATATATCATAATAAAAAAGAAAATCCAACTGACACTTTAAATCATGAATTATTACATATGTCAAGTTCATTTTATGACAAAAGTAATAATATAGACTACTGTGGATTTTCTCAAAGTTATAATATGTTAGAAATAGGAACAGCTTTAAATGAAGGATATACAGAATATAAAAATTATGAAATATTCAATATGAACATAGAAAAAATATATTATATATATGAGTTTATCATAACAAAATTACTAGAAGTAATTATTAATAAAACTACTATGGAAAAATTATATTTTAATGCAGATCTATATAACTTAGTAAAAGAATTAGAAAAATATAATAAACTTAGTAATATTAAAAAGTTTATATTTAAAACAGATTTTATTTTATGTCTAAAAGAAAATCCATTTTATAAATCAAAAAAATGTAAATATATTATGGATATAAATTACTTTCTGTTAGAAACATATATAAATAAATTATACCATTTATACATTAATAAAAAAATAACTAAATTAGAATTAGAAGAATTATATATTTACTTTATAGAAGAATTAAAAGTATTACTTGATATAAATCTTGCTATAAATAAAGATGTATTAAGAAAAAATATATATGATACAGTAGAAATACAATTATGCAAAGTAAGAAAACTAATATAAAGTGATAAATATAAGAAAAGAAATAACAATAGCAAGTAACGAATGACATATTCTACCTTTAAAATAATTAAAGTATTTAAAATCCTCTAGAATAGACATAACTTGCATATGAATAGATAATCCACCAAAAGAAATCAATCCAGAAGAGAAAATAACTTTATAAACATCATTTATATCAAGCATTGATAAATTAGATAATCCCATAGTCATTTCTAATATACCTTGTATAAATACAGACATATATTGATTAAAATTAAAAATATTTGAAATTAATGTACTAATTATTAAAAAAGAAGTAACAGTACCCGCTACCATTAAAAGAGTATTGATACTTTTTTTTATACTAAGTGAAAATACATTAGTAAAACTTTGACTTTTATTATTTTTAGATATATAATTATTTTTAGAAGGATAATTGTTATTACGAAATAATATTCCAAGTATAAAAACTGATAAAATATGACTAATAAAAACAATTATACCATAAGTATTATTTTTAAGATAAAAGATTCCAATAGTTTGAAGAATAAATAAAGGATTAGCAAAGTGAGTGAATATAAGTAGATGATTTACTTCATCTTTTGAAATCAATTTTAAATCATATGCTGTCTTAATAGCTAAAGCATTTCCTGGAAAGCCTGATATTAAAGAAATAAAAACCACTAATACTGCTTCTTTACTAATATTAAATAATTTAGATGTAAAAATAGTTATTTTATTAGGAATAAACATAATAAAATTATAATTAATAAGTATATCTGACAATATAAACATAGGAAACATGGAAGGTACTAAAGTATTAAACCATATATAAAAAGAATTAATTATAGTTGAAGATACTAATTCTTTATTAAATAAAATCAAAATAAAAAAAATAAAAGAGACAATTACAACAATTAAATTAGAATATTTTTTCATAATAAAATATATGATATAACATAGAAAAAAAGAAGAGGATGATAAAATGAAATTTAAAAAGTTTATTAAAGAAAATTATAAAATAATATTATTGATGATATTAATAATATTATTCTTTAACATTAAATTACCATATTATATATTAGCCCCAGGAGGAACAATAAATATTACAAATAGAGTAGTTATGGAAGATTACAAAAAAGAAGAAAATGGCAGTATAAATATGCTTTATGTAAGTGAATATGATGGTACTCCAGCATCACTTCTTATGGCTAAAATAAAGAATTATGATATAGAATCAAATAAAGAAAGACAAATATCAAATGAAACAATAAAAGAAATAAATAAAAGAAACAAAATAATGAGAGATAATTCATTAGATATAGCAACAATGGTAGCTTATACAGAAGCAGGAAAGAAAATTGATATTAAGAATAGAAAGAATGTAGTAGTAGCTACAACTATAGATAATGGATTAGAAATAGGAGATGAAATTATTACAGTAGATAATATCAAATGTGAAGAAGTAGCGGATATTAAGAAACAAATAAATAGTAAAGAAGAAAATGATATTATCACTTTTAAAATACTAAGAGAAAATAAAGAAAAAGAAATTAAAAGTAAAGTATTACTTGAAGGAACAAATAAAATAGTAGGAGCAGTAATAATAACAGAATATGATTACGAAATCAATCCTCAAATAGATATTAAATTTAAGAATAGTGAATCAGGAGCCTCAGGAGGGCTTATGTTAGCACTTACAATATATAATGCAATAACTGAAGATGACATTATTAAAGGAAGAACAATCGCAGGAACTGGAACTATATCTCTTGATGGCACAGTAGGAGAAATAGATGGAATAAAATACAAAATAATGGGAGCTGCTAAAAATAAAGTTGACATAGTTTTTGTACCAAGTGCCAATTATGAAGAAGCAATAATGACAAAAAATAAATATAAATATAATTTAGAAATAGTAAGAGTAGATACTTTTAAAGAAGCAATAGAATACTTAAAAAAATAATAAAAAAGAACTAAAAAGAGTATTAACAAGAATAAGAAAAAAAGTATACAATAATGTAAATATATGGTACAATTTAGGTATAAAGAGAGGATGATATACATGAATAATAAAAATATATTATGGGGAATAGTTTTGGTTATAATAGGTGTAATAGTAGGACTTAATGCTTTGAACATTACAAACATAAATATCTTTTTTAATGGATGGTGGACTTTATTTATCATAATTCCAAGTTTAATAGGATTATTAAAAGAAAAAGATAAAACAGGTAACATTATAGGATTAATAATAGGAGTAGTACTATTATTAGGAGTACAAAATATAATTGATTTTGATTTAATATGGAAGTTAATATTACCAGTGATAATAATAATAGTTGGATTATCTTTAATATTTGGAAATAATCTTAATAAAAAAATAAATAACGAGATAAAAAAAATAAATAACAAAAAAGGAAAAAATGAAGAATATTGTTCTACATTCTCAGAACAAAAAATAGATTTTGATGATGAAGAATTTAAAGGAGTAAGTTTAACTGCAGTATTTGGAGGTATTACTTTAGACTTAAGAAAGGCAAAAATAAACGAAGATGTTGTCATTAATACAACCAGTGTATTTGGTGGAATAGATATTTATGCTCCAGATAACATTAAAATAAAAGTAAAATCTACTTCTATATTTGGTGGTGTAGATAATAAGAAAATCAAAAATGATAATGAAAAAGAGCATATTATATATATAAATGCTAGTTGTATATTTGGTGGAGTTGATATTAAATGACCTCTTCCCAAAGAATAATAAAAAATTTAGCTATTACTTTTGGGATATTTTTAGCAGTAGTCATTATATCTTCAGTAATTAGTGGATTATATTTTATAATTAATACATTTAACACTAATAATAACAATATTGAAAAGGAAATAAGTACATTATGGGAACAAGAAGAAGATAATGTTACTAGTTTAGATATAGATATAAATTATAGTAATATAACAATTAAGACTGGTAATAAGTTTTTATTAGAAACTAATAATAAAAATATAAAATATAAATATAGTAATGAAAGTTTAAAAATAGAGGAGAAAAAATATAATTTACTTAATACTAAAAATACAAGTGAAGTAATTATAACCATTCCTAGTAATTTTAAATTAAATGATGTAGACATCGATAATGGAGCAGGTACATTAAATATTGAAAATATTAATACTAAAAAATTAAATCTTAATTTAGCAGCAGGTATTACAATAATTGAAAATATAATATCAGATAAAACTGACATTGATTCTGGTACTGGCAAGTTTATAATTAAATCTGGTAGTATTAATAATTTGAATTTTGATATAGGTGTTGGTACTACTGAAATAACTACAAGAATTACAGGTACCAGTGAGATTAATACCGGAGTAGGAAAATTAAAACTTAATTTAATTGGCAGTATAGACGATTATAAGATAAAAGTTAACAAAGGTATTGGAAATGTAGAAATAAATAACAAAACTGCTGTAGATGGAGAAATAGTAGGGACAGGAATTAATTACATTGACATAGATGGTGGAATTGGTAAAATTAATGTCATATTTAAAGAAAACAGATAACAATAGGAGGAATTATGATAGAAATAAAGAATGTAAGTAAAACATACAATGGAAAAAAGAAAGTATTAAAGGATGTTAATTTTAAAATAGAAAGTGGAGAAATATTTGCTTTTATTGGACATAATGGAGCAGGAAAAACAACAATGATAAAATCAATCGTAGGTATATTAGATTTTGAAGAAGGAGATATTCTAATCGATAATAAAAGCATTAAAGAAGAACCTATTGAGTGTAAAAAGATAATGGCTTATGTACCTGATAATCCTGATCTATATGAAAATATGAAAGCTATAGATTTTATTAATTTTATTTGTGATATGTATGAAATATCTGAAGAAAAAAGAAAAGAAAATACCCTAAAGTATGCAAAAATGTTTGAAATAGAAGATAAACTAAATGATGATATATCAAGTTTTTCACATGGAATGAAACAAAAAGTAGCCTTAATTTCAGCCTTAGCCCATGATCCTAAAGTATTAATAATGGATGAACCATTCGTAGGACTAGATCCAAAGGCAGTATATGATATGAAAGAAATAATGAGGGAAATGGTTAAGAATGGAAAAACAATATTTTTCTCTACACATATCTTAGATGTAGCAGAAAAACTATGTGATAGAGTAGCCATAATAAAAAACGGAAGTATAGTTAAAGTAGGTAACATGAAAGATATTAAGGGTGATGAATCATTAGAACAAGTCTTCTTAGAACTAGGTGAAGAATAATGAAGACAATATCTTTATTAAAAGCAGTATTAACTGAAGATATGAATATGTTCAAATATACTGCTAAAAATAGTGACAGTAAGATAAAAAAAATACTACTTCCAATAATATTATTTATTATAGTAGGATTATCTATAGGATATTATGCTTTAATAATCGCAGAACCCCTTCATCAAGTAAACTTAACATATATAATGCTTAGTATGTTTATAGCAATGGTTAGTATTATTACACTATTTGAAGGAATATATAAATCACAAGGAATACTCTTTGAAGCAAAAGATAATGATTTATTATTTTCTCTTCCAATACCAAAAACAAAAATATTATTTGTAAGAATATTTAAATTAATACTATTTCA
>CAMFBT010000021.1 GCA_945948625.1 uncultured Mycoplasmatota bacterium
TACTGCTAATATTGATAGTAATGGCTATAATGTACCAAATAGTTTAATTACTTGGTCTGCACCAGATACAACAGGATATACTTCTGCTGCAAGCATGAGTATAAATGGAAAAATCGCTACTATAACAGCAAGAGATGTATGGAGTAGAACATCTACTATACCTGTTACAGTAAAAATAAACAATAAAGAAGCAAAAACTACTATTTATGTAGAGCCAACATTAAGTATTACTAATAATTCTAGTGGTGTTACTTGTAATGAAAGTAATGGAAGAATGCTTTGTACTTTTAAAGGAGAAAAAAGTTTCTATTTACAATCTAATATAGATGTTTCTTGGGAATATAATGTAAGTAGTCCAGTAATTGCAGGTATTGAAGGTAAAGATGTTAGAAATCTAAAACTATCAGTTCAATATGTAGCACAAAATGGTCTAAATATTAAAGCTCGTTCAAAAGCAGGACAAGTTAAAGAAATAGTCCTAACACCAACTGTATAATAATTATAAAAAGAGAGTAAAATCTCTTTTTAATTTTGATTTTTAGATATTTTCCTTCTTTCATATATAAAAAACTTTAACATATTATTATTTAGGTGATGCCATGAAAAAAAATCTAATAATACCAATATTTATATTCATGTTAATATTAATTCCAAAAGTTAATGCCAGTACAGATAGTGCATCTTCTTATATACTAATGGATGAAACAACAGGTAGAGTATTATTATCAAAAGATATGAATTCAAAGAGACTAATAGCCTCTATTACCAAGATAATGACATCTACTTTAGCAATAGAATCAGGAAAATTAGATGAAGTAGTAGAAGTAGATGATACCATATCTAAAGCATATGGATCTGGAATATATATTGAAGTAGGTGAAGAAATAACATTAAGAGATTTACTATATGGATTAATGCTTAGAAGTGGAAATGATGCTGCAGTCATGATAGCAAAGTTTGTAGGAGGATCAGAAGAAGAATTTGTTAATATGATGAATAATAAAGCCAAAGAATTAGGAATGAAAAATACTATCTTTTATAATGCAAGTGGACTTCCTACCCCTCATGGTAATTATTCTTCAGTATACGATATGGCCCTTTTAACTAGATATGCTATGCAATATAAAGAATATAAAGAGATAGTAGGAACAAAAAAATATAAAGTAACCACTAATAAGAAAACATACATTTGGGATAATAAAAATAAATTATTAAAATATGATTTTATAACTGGAGGAAAAACAGGATATACAGAAGAGTCAGGTAGAACACTAGTAAGTACTGCTACTATAGACGATATGAATTTAATAGCGGTAACTATAAGAGATTCTGATGACTGGAATACCCATCTTGAATTATATAATTATGCTAAAGATAATTATATAGGTTATAAAGTATTAAATAAAAATAAGTTTAGAGTGTATGGAGATAATTATTATAAAAATAGCACTTTATATATAAAAAATGATGTATATATACCTCTAAAAAAGTCAGAAAAAAGAAGTTTAGTAAGTCATATAATTTTAGAAAAAAAAACAAATTATAAAAACAATGATTTAGTAGGAATAAATCAAATATTAATTGGTGATAAACTATTATATGAAGAAAATATCTATATAGAAAAGAATAAAAAAGAAAGTAAAAATATATTTAATAAGATAAGAAAGTGGTTTAATGATTAATTATTTATGGGGAATATTTATCATAATAGGAGTAATATTTGGTTTGTTAAAAGGAAATAATAATGTAGCAAATAGCCTTCTAACATCAGGTAGTAAAGGTATAGAAATGATACTAAGTTTAGTACCACTTATGTGTTTATGGTTAGGTACCATGAAAATAGCATCCGCTTCAGGATTACTTGAAATTATATCAAAAAAATTATCTAAAGTAGTAAGAATAATATTTCCAGAAATACCAGAAGGAGATCCTTCAATAGGATATATATCATCAAATATTGTCATGAATATGTTAGGATTAGGAAATGCCGCAACTCCCTTTGGCTTAAAAGCTATGAGTGAACTAAAAAGATTAAATAATAATAGTGATGTATCCTCTCGTTCTATGATTACATTTTTAGTATTAAATACAGCATCAGTTACAATAATACCAACAACAGTAATTAGTCTTAGAATATTAAATGGAAGTACCTCTCCAACAGAAATAGTACTAGTAACCATAATTACTACTTTTTTATCAACATTTTTAGCATTACTATTAGATAGATTATTTTATTTTATATGGAGAAAAAAATATGATTAACTATATAATACCATTAATAGTGGTAACTATTATTATTTATGGCATATATAAAAAAGTAGATATTTTTGATACTTTTATTGATGGAGTAAAAGAAGGAATGAAACTAAGTATAAACCTATTTCCTACAATATTTGCTATGATAATAGCCATTACTTTAATTACAGATAGCAATATAATAAATTATATATGTAATCTATTAAAACCACTATTTAGTAAAATAAGTTTTCCTACAGAAGTATTACCATTAGCACTATTAAGACCAATATCAGGATCAAGTTCTCTTGTTATACTAAATGATATTTTAGCTAAATATGGTCCAGATAGTTTCATAGGAAGACTCTCATCAGTTATTCAAGGTTCAACAGATACCACAATATATATTATTAGTATGTATTTTGCTAGTATTGGCATAAAAAAGACAAGATATTCTTTAACAGTAGGTCTTCTAGCAGATTTACTTAGTGTTATAATTAGTTTTATAATGGTAAATATATTTTTTAGATAATATTCTTTATAATTAACTATAAAAAATATTTTTTTCCTATAAAAACAATTGATAAAAAATCAATATTATGATATTATTATGATAGAGGAGTTGGGTACTAGTGAAGATAAAGTTATTTGCTAATGAAAAATTATTAGAATTCTTTTTACCAAAAGATATCTTTGGTACATTCACTTTTGATGAAGATACTAATGCAGAATTCAAATTAATAAATATTGAAGCAATAGATGGTATTTGGTATTTAAACTCTACTAGAGCAGTTAATATATATGACAATATGAAATTTGTATATGCTACTAAACTAGAATTAAATAAATTCTATATATTAGAAAGAGAACAAGTAAAATACTTAATTTATACTGAAAGTATAATAGATAATACTTTTATGAAATTTAAATATAGTAATAATATCAATTTAGTAGTAGGTAATGATAAAGAATGCAATATTAATTATGAAAATAATTATATAAACGGAAAAATATTCAATATCAAATATAATACAGGAACATTAGTTCTTGAAAAAACAGCAGAACTTCCTATATACATTAATAATAATGTTATATATAGAAATATAAATGCTGTTAATATAAAGCCAGGAGATGTAATAGAAGTTTTTGGACTAAAAATAATAATTATTAATGGAATAATTTTAATAAATAATCCAATGAATAAAGTATTTGTAAATAAATTAACCAGCCACCTAGATGATTTAATAATTAATTTAAGTGGTGACTTAGTAAATGCAGAGATAAAAGAAAATAATTTATATAACGAATATAATTACTTTGCAAAGTCTCCTCGTATTAGAAGAATAATTCAAACTAAAATATTTAAGATAGATGGACCTCCAAATGTTAGTGAATTACAAGAAGTTCCTCTTATATATACATTAGGACCAATGGTAACAATGGGAATGACATCCGCTGTCAGTCTAATAAATCTTGTTATGAGAGTAAATGCAGGTGAAACCACATATAAAGCACAGTGGGGACAATTGCTAATATCAATCAGTATGCTTACTTCAACAATGCTTTGGCCATTACTAACAAGATTATTTAATAAAAGACAATTCAAAAAAAGAAGGAAAAACAATATAAAAAAATATCGTGCATATTTAGAAAAAAAGAAAAAAGAAATAGAAGAAGAAGCAAAATTACAAAAAGAAATATTAATAGAGAACTTACTTCCAAATCAAGATTGTCTTGAAATAATAGATAAAGGTAAAGTTGGATTATGGAGTAGGAGAGTAGAACAAAAAGATTTCTTAACTGCCAGAATAGGTATTGGAGATTACCCATTAGATGTTGCAATTAGTTGTCCTGAAGAAGGATTTTCTATCGATGATGAATTTTTAAAGAAAGAAGCAATGAATTTAGCAAAAGAATACGAAATATTAAAAAATGTACCAGTAGGGTACTCATTCCTAAACCATATGCTTACTGCTGTTATGGGTAATAGTTATAAAGTACATAAATTATTAGAAAATATCATATTACAATTAATTACATTTCATAGTTATGAAGATTTAAAAATCGTAATATTTACTGACATAAAAAATAGAGATTCATGGGATTTTGTTAAATATCTTCCTCATAATTTTGATAACAGAAGACAAGTAAGATTCTTTAGTTCAAATATTGAAGATGCTAAAGAAATATCAAATTATTTAGAACAAGAATTATTTTATCGTAGATTTGATGAAAATATGAATGAAGTAATAAGAGATTACACTGTATGTAGACCATATTATCTAATAATTACGGATAATTATATTAATGTTCGTAGAATAAATATATTTAAAGATATAACAGAAATAAATAACAATTATGGTTTTAGTTTAGTTATATTAGAAAACTTAATTTCTAGACTTCCAAGTAAGTGTAATAATTTTATTACAATAGGAGAAAAAAATTCTGGAATATTAGAAAATGCATATGAAAACCAAAGAAATATTAATTTTACTGATGAAATTGATTATGACCTAAATATGAATAATGTATGTAAAAAACTTTCTAATATACCTATTGAATTTGAAAATGGCACTAAAGAAATACCTAATACAATTACTTTCTTAGAAATGGAATCTGTTGGTAAAGTTGAAGGACTTAATATTATTAACAGATGGAAAAATAATGACCCAACTAAATCATTAAAAGCAGAAGTAGGTATTGATGAAAATGGTGACACACTATATCTTGATATACATGAAAAATATCATGGACCACATGGGCTTATTGCAGGTATGACAGGTTCCGGTAAAAGTGAATTTATTATTACATATGTATTATCTATGGCCATCAATTATAGTCCAGATGTCGTTTCATTTATATTAATAGATTATAAAGGTGGTGGACTAGCTGGTGCATTTGAAAATAAAAATGCTGGTATTAAATTACCACATCTAGCAGGAATTATTACAAACTTAGATAAGTCTGAAATGTCTAGAACATTAGTAAGTATAGATAGTGAACTTAGAAGAAGACAAATAATTTTTAATGAAGCAAGAGATTTACTAGGAGAATCCACTATTGATATATACAAATATCAAAAGTACTATCTAGAAGGAAAATTAAATAAACCAGTACCACATTTAATAATAATATGTGATGAATTTGCCGAATTAAAAAGTCAACAACCAGAATTCATGGACAACTTAATTAGTATTGCTCGTATAGGTCGTAGCCTTGGTGTTCATTTAATTCTTGCAACTCAAAAACCATCTGGAGTAGTAAACGATCAAATATGGAGTAACAGTAAGTTTAGAATATGTTTAAAAGTACAAGAAAGAAACGACAGTATGGAAATGCTAAAAAGACCTGAAGCCGCAGAAATAAAAAATGTTGGAAGATTTTATTTACAAGTTGGCTATAACGAATTATTTCAATTAGGTCAATCAGCATGGTGTGGAGCTAAGTATTATCCATCAGATAAAATTAAGAAAAATATTGATCGTAGTGTTAATGTTATTGATAATATTGGTTATATAATTAGAAGTATTACAGCTTCAGTAGAATTAAAAGAAAAAGCACAAGGAGAAGAACTTGCAAATATTCTAAAAACAATTGTAGATACCGCTAATAAACTTGGTATACATTCTAGTAGTTTATGGCTTGATAACATTCCTAACATTATTTTAATAGATAATATTATTAATAAATATAACCTTACTTTCAGAAAAAACATTATCAATGCAATTATTGGAGAATATGATGATCCAAGTAATCAAAGACAAGGAATACTTAGTATTAATCTTAATAATAATGGTAATATTATTATTTACAGTAGTGATGGTACTGATAGAGAAATGGCACTTGATAGTATAATTTATAGTACCACTACTAGACATAGTACTACTGAAATTAATTATTATATTATTGATTACGGTAGTGAAGCTTTAAGAAAATTTAGTAATTTTCCACATATCGGAGATATGGTATATATTGGAGAAGATGAAAAATTAAATAACTTAGTAAAGATGCTTAAAGATATTATCAGTGAACGAAAGAGGTTATTTGTCTCATATGGAGGAGATTATAATACTTATATTGATAAAAGTGGTAATAGCCTTCCATTAATTGGTATTATTATCAATAATTATGATGCCTTCTATGAAGCAAACATCAATATAGATGAAGATTTAGCAGGGCTTACTAGAGATGCTATCAGATATGGTATATTCTTTATTCTTACTGCTAATGGTGAAAATTCAGTAAGAAGAAAAATAAAACAAAACTTTAGTACAATACTAGCTTTAAAACTTAATGATGAATCAGCCTATAATAGTATTTTTGGAAAAGTTAATAATCTTCCTAAGGAAACTGAAGGCAGAGGATTATTTAAAACATATAAAGTATACGAATTTCAAACTGCAAGTATAACTGATAATGGTAATGAAAATGAGTATTTAACTAATATTGGTAATAGACTTAAAGAAATAAATAATTATGTTGCTAAAAGAGTACCAACACTTCCTAATATAGTTACTACTTTAAGTGTATCTAAATATCTAAAAGATTTAAGTAGTGTACCAATTGGTATATCAAAATCAACATTAGAAGTTGTAAATTATGATTTTACTTCATATTTAACAACAAATATATTAGCATCAAACATTAATAATACAATTAATTTTTCTAGAACATTATTATATCAACTATCTACCCTTAGAAATACAGGATTAATTTTAATAGATATGGGTAATACCTTATCTGATATGAAAGGTTCTATTAAGAATTATTTCAATGAAGATTCTAATACTGTAATTGAATTAATTATTAATTATATTAAGAAATTAAAGAATAGTGACAATAAAAATATTAAGACCGTTATTTATTTCCAAGACTTTAATAAGTTTAAAAATAAAGTTGATTCTAAAAAATTAGATGAATTTGCTAGAGAAGTTAGATATATTGATAATATTAGTATTATAATAGTAGATGATTACAAGAAGATTAAGAAATTTGAATATGATTACTGGTATAAAAATATTCAAAACGATACCGATGGTATATGGATTGGAACAGGCCTATCAGATCAAAATCTATTTAAATTAAGTAAATTAACTAAAGAAATGAGTTATTCTTATAAAAATAATTTCGGCTTTGTAATAGTAGATGGTAGAGCAGATTTAATTAAAACAATTGAACTAGATGAATATAAGGTAGATGATGAAGATGAGTAATAAAGTATTAATTAAATTATATGTTCCTACTTTAGGAGAAACTTTTGATATATTTATTCCAGTTAATGAAATGATATGGAGAGTTAATAGATTAATAGTTAAATTAGTAAGTGATATGTCAGAAGGATCATTTATTCTAGATAAAGATTATGCCATGATAAATATGGATACCGGTAAAATATATGATAATAATGATATTATTATAAATACTGATATTAGAAATGCTACAAGAATATTATTAATAGAAATATAAGCAACATTAGTTGCTTTTTTCTTCTAAAAAATGTAAAGTATAGTTTACTTAGATAGTTTTTTGTGGTAAAATTAACATATAAATAGAGGAGGAATAAGAATGTACTTATTTAATAAAGGTAATAAAAATAATGTTTTTTATAGCACATTTTTAGGTGGTTATACAGGATCACAAGTAAGAGAAAGTGCCAGTAGTAGTTCATCATCTAATCCATCATCAAATAGGAGTGTAAAAACAACAAAAAAAACTACAACTACAACACCAAAAACAACAACATCATCATCAACTTCAACATCTAAAACAACAACATCATCATCAAGTAGTAGTAAAACAACAACATCATCAACTTCTAACAAAAGTTATGGAACAGCCTTAGGTGGAGGATCAACAGTCCCAAAAGAAACATTGAATAGGACTACATCATCATCTAATCCTTCATCAAATAGGAGTGTAAGAACAACAAGAACACCAACGACTTCAACATCAAGTAGTAGTAAAACAACAACAACATACTCAAATTCTAACAAAAGTTATGGAACATTTTTAGGTGGAGGATCAACAGTCCCAAAAGAAACATTGAATAGGACTACATCATCATTAAATAATCCAAATGTAGCAGGTGCTGCAACTGTAAGTTCGATAGAGGAATATTTACAAAGAAAAGTTAGTTATTTACAATATAACGGAGATAACCCAGGAGGAAGAGTAGATAACAACTTTAAACCTGGTGTATCTCTTCAAACATTTGATTTAACTTCTGATGCTACTAATAGAGGAAAAAATGTAACAAATACCACAACACAAAAATATAAACCAGTAGGCCAAGGAAGTGGTGGCACTTTCATGGGAGGATATACAGGGGCAGATGTTCTTAAAGATGCTGGTATAACTCCAACTAAAAATAATGAAAGTATCTTTAAAAAAGTAGGTAACTTTTTCAAAGATACTGCAAAATCAATTGCAGATAAGATAACAGGAAAGGATGGTACACAAACTAGTAAGCTTAATTCTACTGTAGTAACAAATAATCAGCCAGAAGCAGATATATTTATGACAGCTGCTGATTCAGGTATGAGACCTAAAAGAGAACTTGACAAAGCAAGAGAACTAGAAAGAATAAATGCATATCAAAGCATTACAGGTAGGAATTATTTAACTAATTATACACAAGAAGATGTAGATAGATTAGCAGCTTTAATGTTTAGAGAAGCAGGAGGATCATTTAATCATGGTAGTGATGAAGAATGGTTTGCCTTCCTAAATACTGGAGCAGTAGCAGTAAATAATGCCTACGATAAAGGAACAGGAAATACATTCTCTGATAAACTTTGTAGTTTATCCAATAATGTATATCAAGGCCTTAGCAGTTATGCTACTAGTGATTTTGATACAGTTACTAAAGGTGCATCAGAAGCAGAAAAAGCTGATTTAAGAAAAGCAGCAGAACTTGTTTTATCAGGTCAATATACATTACCAAGTAATATGCATCTTCAAGCAAGTGAATCAATTGTAAATAATAATGGTACAAGTTGGAATACACATAATGTCGATCATGACTTTGGATATGGAAATATACATATAGGTTATGATACAGGTTCTACTGTTTCTAATACTGATATATATGGAAATAAAGTTTCTACTGATGCTAATGATTATAGAGAACTAGCAGTAGAACTTAGAAATGTTTCTGATTCATTAGGTGAAGGATCGACAGGATATAGAGATACTAAATTTCCAGATATTACTAATCCAAATAATAGAGCAAATGTATAGAGAAAGGATAAATATATATGAAGAAAGATTTTATGGGTATAAATACTGATTCTGCCGAAAAAGCTTTAGAACAGATTAAAGAAAAGAAAAAAGAATTAATTAAAGAAACAAAAGAAGCTACTATCTCTTTGAAAAAACATGTAAACAAAGTATTTAAAGATAATGATGACAGAGAAAAAATGCTTGAATATATTGAAGAAATAAATAATACATTAGAAGAATTATATGGATATTTAGATGGTAATAAATATAGTTTTGCATCAAAATTAAACGAATTTATTCAAAGCTATATTGTATCAGATGAGAATGTAAAAAAGAGCTATATTGAAATGCTTAAAACAAAGAATTAAAATGTCAAATACTGACATTTTTAATTTACTTTAGTTTTAAAACATGGTACAATACTATTAGATAGTAGAAGATTACTATTACAGATTCACAAAGGAGGTGAAAAAATGGCTACTATTGGATATAATGCTAGTGGTTATAACGATTTAGCTGCAGAAATCAGACTTAGAAAAAACAATTTATTAGATATTCTAAATAGTTTTCCTGAGGTTGAGAGTGCAATCGCAGATGCATGGAAAGGTGAAGATGCAACTGCATATTGTGATGCTTTAGCAAAAGTTATTAATAGCACTAAAGAAACTGTTTCTGAAACTTATGATGCCATGGCTTATGAATTTGAAAAGACATATAATGATTGGATTGAAAAACAAAGAGCTAGTGGTAATATTTAAAATATAATACGGAGGTGAAATAATGGATAGTAATTTTTTAGGAATGGATCCTGAACTTGCTAAAACAGCAATGAACAAAATTAAAGCTAAAAAAGCAGATTTAGATTCTGAATCAAAAAGAGCTTCTTCTGCATTAAGAGATAAAGTAAATACTGCTTTTGCAGGTGCTGCTACTTCAAGTATGCAAGGATACATTGATAGAATTAATACATCCTTAGAAAAACTATATTCATATCTAGATGGTAATGATTCTAACTTTGCTTCTAAGTTCAATGAATTTATTCAAAGTTACATTACTTCTGATGAGAATGTTGGTCAAACTTATACAAGTAAGGGTGCTTAAGATACCATATATTGGTGTCTTTTTTCTTTACTTTACTTTTAATTTATGATAAACTTAATATGTATTATAGGAGGATATATGAATAATAGTACTAATATGGATTATACATCTTTAATTAATATTTTAAATAAAATAAAGTTATATAAAGAAAATCAAGATAAAATAATTATTAATATTAAAGATATATTATATAAACTAGATAATACTTATATTAGTAATAATAATAAGTATATTAATGAAAAAACTAAAGAATTAATTATATCTTTAAATGAATTATCTAACCATAAAGAAGAATATATTAGAAATTTAGAAAAAAAGATTAAAGATTATACTGACTTTGATTATGAAACATATTTAAAATATAACAATTTAAACAATAACTAGGAGGTACTATGGAATTAGAGGAAATTAAATATCAGTATGAAAGAATAGTATATATATTAGAAAATAATATTAAATTACTTAATAATACATATAACTATCTTAATAATGTCAAGAGATTTATGAATAGTACTATTATTATTAATGATAAAGCATATTCTTCTTTAGAACTTAATAATATCATAGATAATATTATTAATAATATAAATATTATAAATAATATTATCTTACCAAATATAAAAAATGAATATAATTCTTTACTAGAAGGGAAAAATTAATATGAAATTAGAAATTAATACTACTATATTAAATAAAGAATTAATTTCTTTAGAAGAAAATATTAATAAGTTTATTGATAGTAATAATGATATATATAATGAATTATCTAAAATCAATGATTATTGGCAAGGAATGGATGCTGAATACTTTATTAATATAATTAATAAAGATAAAAATAATTGTATATTAGTTTTAGATAATTTATATAAAATATCTAATCTATATAAAGAAATAAATTATTTATATGATAATATAGATAAAAAGATAATATATGATAATACCTACAATAATACTATTATGAATAATATTAATAATAGTATTGAAAACCTAAATAAAACTAATAATAATATTGATAATATAGTATTACCATATAATTTTAATTATAAAAATATGATAATTAACACTAATAATATTATTAAGAATATCAAAGAAGATTTAATAAAATATCAAGATAGTATTAATAATATGATAAGTAAATTAGAAGAAAACGAATCAGAAATATTAAAAAAAATTAGTAATATTAATATGAATATTACTAATGAATAGAAAAAAGAAAAAACCTTTTTACAAGGTTTAATATACATATGGTAGCGAGAGGGGGATTCGAACCCTCGACCCTTCGGGTATGAACCGAATGCTCTAGCCAACTGAGCTATCTCGCCACGAAATGTAATATAATTATATTACATTTTTTTTAATTTGTCTAGTCCTTTTTTAATTATTTATACAATTCTTTATTAAGTAAATCTAAATTATTATTCATAATAGTAATATAATTCTCATTAGAGTTAGTAATTCCACCATCAATACTTTCCATAGTATTTAAAGTAAGAAGAGAAACTCCATACTCATCAATCAAACTTTTACAAATAGAATTAGTTTCTTCACTTGAAGAATAAATATATTTAATATTACCATTTCTAATTAACTTTTTTACTTCATAAATAACATTTTCATTTAAATTATCATTATCTTCTAAAGAAATAACATTTAAATTATATTTTTCAAGATATTTAAACATATCATTATCTACCACAATAGTTTTATTAGGAGCTAAACTAATAGCTTCTTTAATATCAGCATCTAATCTAGATAAATTATATTTTAATTCATCATATCTATTTTCAATACCAGTACCATCACTATTAGATATAAGATAAGGATTATCAATATATTCAAGTAAACCATTTTTAGTATTTTGTGCCATCATAAGATAATTATAAGGATTAAGCCATAATTCAGTTATATTATTCTCATAAGTCATCCCCATAGAAACATCAATAACTTTAAGATTTTTATTATTATTAATCATCTTAACAGCAAATTCTCTATCTCTATCTAAACTATTAAAAACAAATAAATCAGTTTTAGAATATTCTTCAAGTTTTTTATCAGATAACTTAAATTCTTCAGGATTTACTCCAGATGGATAAATACTATATATAGTACTATTAGTCCCATATAAACTATCTATTAAATACTTAATAGGATATATAGTAGTATAAACTTCAATATCTTCCATACTATCTTTTGTTATATTACATCCAGATAATAAAAATATACTTATTAATAACATAAATAATTTAATTTTTTTCATAATACATAATTCCTTCTTTCATTCTTTTACTATAATTATATTACTATATTTTTATATTTTTGTAAATAGATACAAAAATATTATTGATAAAATCTTTTAACTATTGTATAATATAAATAGACAGTAGGAGGCTAAATATGAGAGCATATATTAAGAATAATATAAAGTTTTTAATAGTAATGATTATAGTAATAACATTAGGAATAATTGGTATTACATATGCTATAAAATTTGGTGATTTTAATCCAATAGGATTAAATGTTAATACTAGTACAATAAGAGCAAATATAACTTATGATAGTACAGTAAATGAAGGAAATATAACTAGTACTGGTAATATGCTTCCTATTAGTGATACATTAGTAACTGGAGTAGATGTAACAGATACTAGAGTATTAAAAGTAAAATTCATGGTAACTGGAGTAAGTACCAATCCAAGTAATACTATTTATGATATATCACTAAGAGATATAAATATGAGTTCTGTATTAAAAACAGAAGAAATAAAATGGAAATTATATAAAAATGGAACAGAAATAAGTACAGGTAATTTTTCTCCTACATTTGATATAATGGAAAATAATAGACTAGTACTTACAAATACTCAACAAGATTTAACTACTAGTACAGATACATATGTATTTTTAATGTGGATAAGTGAGTCATGTACAGATGATTTAACTACATGTACAATAACAAATAGTCAAAATAAATATTCAGGTAAAACATTTTCAGCCACAATTAAATTAGAAGCAAATACAAAAAGTAAGAAAACACTTACAAGAAATAGTGTACCTTCAAATGCAGCATCAATAGCAATAACTAATATGTTTGCTCCAAATAACACAGTAATAAATAACAATATAGAATATAGATATGATACTTCAAATAATTTAATGGAAGATATTGGAGGTAATATAAGATACTATGGAGCATCTCCAAATAACTATATCTATTTCAATTGTTCTGACTATTCAAATCAATCTTCTTCAACATGTGAAACATGGAGAATAATAGGAGTATTTGAAGGTAAAGTAAAGATAATGAGAAATAGTATTATAGGAAAATATTCATGGGATAATAAAAACACTAGTACAGGAGCAGAAGATGATTATGGTAAAAATGATTGGACAGATGCAAGACTAATGAAATTATTAAATCCAGGATATGAAAGTGAAACAACTGGAGGAAGTCTATACTATAATTCAGGAAGTGGTTCATGTTATAGTGGCCAAAATAATGCCACAACAACATGTGATTTTACAAGTACAGGAATAAAAAATGATACCACAAGAAATATGATATCAGATACACTATACTATCTAGGAGGATGGAATACTTCTCAAATATATTCAGATCAAATATATGGATATGAAAGAGGAACAACAGTATACTCAGGAAGACCAACAACATGGACAGGAAAGATAGCACTTGCATATCCAAGTGACTATGGTTATGCAGCCGACTTAGGAAGTTGTACTGTGCAATTAGGAAGTTATAATAATTCAACCTGTACAAGTACAAACTGGATGAAACCAATGCTAGGAAGATCGGAAGAGCGTCGTGTAGGGAAAGAGTGTAGAT
>CAMFBT010000022.1 GCA_945948625.1 uncultured Mycoplasmatota bacterium
TCATTAATCAAGTTTTTAATTTCCATTCTCTTACTATTAATTTTATCAATATCAGAAATATTCTCAGTAAGCTTGCAAGCACAATTAATAAATCTTAAATCATTACTTTTCATCCAAGATATAATAGATTCCTCTTTAACTAAATATAAAGGTCTAATAAGTTCAAGACCAGGAAAATTATCACTATGAAGTTTAGGGAGCATCGTTTTAACTTCACTACCATAAAACATACTAAGAAGAGTAGTTTCAATAACATCATTAAAATGATGTCCTAATGCAATCTTATTACAGCCAAGTTCTTTAGCCTTATTATAAAGGCATCCTCTTCTCATTCTTGCACACATATAACAAGGACTAGTAGCTTCCATATTAATAACACTATCAAAAATATCAGACTTAAATATTTCAATGTCAATATTTAATACACGAGCAGTTTCCATAATTTCCATCTTATGTTTATCACTATATCCAGGATCCATTACAACATATTTAGCTTCAAAAGTAAACTTACCATGTCTAATTAATTCCTCAATACATTTAGCAAGTAAAAAAGAATCCTTCCCTCCAGATATACATACCATAATTTTATCATTTTCTTTAATAAGTTCATAATCTTGAACAGCTTTAACAAACTTACTCCATATTTCTTTTCTATATTTTTTAATAATACTTCTTTCTATTTCTTTATATTTTTCCAAAAATAACACCTCTTTATAAAACACTAGTAGTATTATACACCATATTAAAAGAAAAAAAAAGAACTAACTAGTAGTTCTATTATATTAATAATTTTCTTTCTTAATTTCAAAATAACTTTGTGGATGAGCACAAACAGGACATATTTTAGGAGCTTCTTTTCCTATAACAATATGGCCACAATTTCTACATTGCCAAATCCTATCACCATCTCTTGAGAATACTAAACCATCTTTAACATTAGCAAGAAGCTTTCTATATCTTTCTTCATGTTCTTTTTCAATTTTAGCAACTTCTTCAAATAAAAATGCAATTCTAGTAAAACCTTCTTCTCTAGCAGTTTCAGCAAATCCCTTATACATGTCAGTCCACTCATAATTTTCACCCTCTGCTGCAGCCAATAAATTATCCATGGTACCAGGAATTTCTCCACCATGCAATTCTTTAAACCACATTTTAGCATGTTCTTTTTCATTATTAGCAGTTTCTTCAAAAATAGCAGCAATTTGTTCATAACCATCTTTCTTAGCCTTTGAAGCAAAATAAGTGTATTTATTTCTAGCTTGTGATTCTCCAGCAAAAGCAGTCATTAAATTTTGTTCAGTCTTACTTCCTTTTAATTCCATTATAAATCATTCCTTTCTCTGGCATTCTCTGCAAATACCTTTATATTTAATATCATAATCAATTACTAAATTACCATCAATATATTTATTATTATCGTCGACATTTTTAGGTATATCAATAATACATTTACATTTATCACAAATAAAATGATCATGTACAATATTTCTATCATATCTAATAATACCATCTACGATAAAAGATCTAATCATATGATGATCTGTAAGTAAAGATAAATTACGATATACAGTTCCCAAACTAATATTAGGAATCGTTTTTCTAGCAAGTTCATATATTTGATAAGCATTTAAATGATCATAACTATTATTTACAATTTCAAATATACAATTTCTCTGTATAGAATTTCGCATTTTTTCTTCACTCCTTAATAGTAATGATTACTATGTAAAAAGTATACATTAAATCAAATAAAAAGTCAACTACTTATTATCAAATAATAAATATTTAACATATAATACATTGGTGATAAATATGTTTACATTAAAAGATGCTATTAAAGTCGCAAATGAATTAAATATAAAATTTGATAAATTCACTCCAGAAGAATTTTTAACAGGTCTAAATATAGAACTAGAACATGGTAAAATAAATAGTAAAACAAATGTAACAAACGATAACTTATTAACTACTGCCAAAATAGCACTAGCTCATTTAAATGAATTTCCAAACTATTATAACAAAAATTATGGATTACCAATGTTTGAAAACTTTCTCAAAGAAAAAATGAATGAAAAATAATTTCATTCATTTTATTTTACAAGTAAATCAGCTATTTTAGTAACATTACCAGCACCCAAAGTAAGAATTAAATCTCCTTTTTTAACATACTGACTTAAATACAATTTAATATCATTATAATCACTAATATGAAAAGCCTCTTTACCATATTTCTTAATTTCACGAACAATATCTTCTTCTGTAATACCATATATATTTTCTTCTCTAGCAGCATATATATCAGTTATAATAATATGATCAAAATCCTTAAGAGCCTTAGCAAAATCTTCTTTATGTTTATATGCTCTAGAATAAGTATGAGCTTCAAAAATAACCCAAGATTCATTATATTCTTTCTTATGAATAGCCTTAGAAGTAGCTTCTATTTCAGTAGGATGATGTCCATAATCATCATATACATCAGCTCCCTTAAACTTTCCTTTATATTCAAGTCTCCTACTAGCACCTTTATACTTCTTAATACCATTCTTTATATCATCAAAAGAAATATCATAACTATATGACAATGAAATAGCTGCCAAAGCATTAAGTATATTATGTTCTCCAGGTACTGAAAGGTCTATTCTACCAAGTTTTTTTCCTTCAAATATAACATCAAAACTTCCACATCCATCTTTATCATAAGTAATATCTTTAGCCATATACATAGCATCATTTTCTATACCATAAGTAACAACATTAGCAGAAGTATGATTCTTTAAATCACTACTATTATTATCATCATTATTAACAATTAAATACCCATCTTGAGGTAAATGACTAATATATTTATTGAAAGACTCCTTAATATTATCAATATTTTTAAAATAATCCAAATGATCATTGTCAATATTAAGTACAATCGCAGACTTTTGTTTAAAATTAAGAAAACTATCACAATATTCGCAAGCTTCTATTATTAAAGTATCACTCTTGCCAATTCTACAGTTACCACCAATATTACTAAGAATACTGCCAACCTGAATAGTAGGATCAATACCAGCTTCAATAAATATTAGACTAACCATTGAAGTAGTACTAGTTTTTCCATGAGTACCTGCTATTCCTATAGTATTAGAATACAATTTAGTAATTTCACCCAAAAATTCTCCTCTTTCCATCATTGGAATATTTCTACTTTTAGCTTCAATCATCTCTTCATTATCATCTTTAATCGCAGCAGTATAAACAACAAAGTCAATATCATCATTAATATTATTTTTACTTTGTGGTACATATACCTTAATACCATTTTCTATAAGTTTATCAGTAACTACTGAACTTACCCTATCACTACCACTAACTCTATAACCCATGTTAACAAGAATATCAGCAATACCACTCATACTAATACCACCAATACCAATCATATAAATATGTTTACCCTTTTCAATAAATAAACCATTTTTATATTTAAGTATAGTCTCTTTAAATAACCTACCTCTTGTCTCAAAATCAGGAAACTGATCCCAACTAGCACAAGCAGGACTAAGTAAGATAACATCTCCTTCACTAGAATTATTATATGCAATTCCACTAGCACTAACTAAATCATCACATATAATACATTTAATATTAATTCCATCACAAAAATCTTTAATTCTATTTTTAGTTTCACCATAAGCCACTACTAACTTAGTATGTCTCATTGGAATCTTTAATTCTTCAAAAGAATGACCTCTATCAAGTCCTCCCATAATAAGTATAGTAGGTTTATCAAAAGAATTAAGAGCAATAACAGTAGACTCAGTATTAGTACTTTTAGAATCATTATAAACTTCTCTACCATTAATATTACCAACATACTCAAGTCTATGTTCAACACCACCAAAAGTACTAACAACATCTATAATAATATTATCACTAACATTATACTTTTTAGCACATAATATAGCACACATAATATTTTGATAATTATGAAGTCCCTTTAGTATAATCTTACTAGTATCAAGATATTTCTCACCATCTAAATATATAAAACCATCTTTATAAAATATATTAGTTTCTTTCTCACAAGAAAAATATAATTTACTACTACTAATATCCTTAGTAATATCCATAACTTCTTTATTATCCATATTAATAATAGCAGTATCATCTTTAGTATGATTATTAAATATTTTTTTCTTTATCATAACATATTTCTCATGACTATCATGAAAATCAGTATGACAATCATAAATATTAGTAATAACAGAAGTATTAGTCTTAAAATCATACATATCACATAATTGATGATCAGAAATCTCCATAACTAAATAACTATCACTTTTAATATCTTTAACATAATGACACAAAGGAGTCCCAATATTACCTGCTAATACAACTCTATCACCATAAGCCTTCTTCATAATTTCATAAATAATACTAGTAGTAGTAGTCTTACCATTAGATCCAGTAACACCAATAATATTAACATCCTTATTTAAATAATGATAAGCAACTTCTACCTCATTAATAACAGGAATACACATATCTTTAGCTTTAACAACACATGGATGATCATATTTAATACCAGGATTCTTAACCATAATATCATAACTATCATCAAGTAAATCACTAGGATTATCACTAATAACAAAAGTAACACCCAATTCTTCTAATTCACGAACTCTTTCTTTATCTTGCTCTTTCATATCAGTAATAAATACCTCATTATCATTAGATAATAACTTAGCCACTTCATAACCACTTCTAGCCATACCTAATATAAATATTTTTTTATTTTTATACATACACATCACTCCATAATAATTATATCACTTCTAAAAAAAGAAGTAAATAAATACTAAATCTATAATATTATATTAAAATAAGAGAAATAATCTTCTCTTATTCATAATCAACAACATATCTTTTACTAACACATTCATATCCTAAAGACATCATATAATCATAACTATCAGGAATAATACAAAAGAAAATATTACCAGTATTACACTCCATAAAAAATTCATCTAATTTCTTAATAATATCTTCATCTTGAATATTTTGACTATACAAATTACAATTAATATCATTCTTTGAACAAAAATACTTAATACTTCTCATATCAATATCAGCATATTTCTCTTTAAGAGTAAACTTTCCTTCTTCACAATTCTTTACCTTCTTAGTAACAAATATTAATTTAACTCTATATAAATCATCCATGATTTCCATAAGTTTCTTATCACTAGTTTGCACCACCAAATGTCCATTAAAAGATAAACTATTATTAAGAAAATTAATACATCTTTTAACAACATCACTATCTACTTTTTTCTTACCAAAGGTAATACTAATTAAATCTTCTTCTGGTAAAGAAGTAAAACTAAATAGAAACTTATCTTCTTCTCTTACACCAAAAGTATCAACATTAATAATACTTTTTTCATCTTCATAAGTAGCATCTATTCCTAAATCCTTTATATATTCTTTTATATTATCATTATCAATTTTTTCAATCTTCATAAAAAATCTCCTCAGGTAATATTATACACTATAACAAAGTATTTTTCAATTATTTGACCAAAAACTTTAGAGACAATAAGGCTCTAAAGTTCTTTTTGAAGACCTAAGGCTTCAAAAACAAAAGCCATAACCAAAGGTTATGACTTTAAAATATTAATCTAAAAACTCTTCTTCTAGTACTTCAGATGCATCATCATCAAAGAATTCCTTCTCTAATGAAAAACCAACATCCATATATTCTTTAGCACCAGTACCAGCAGGGATTAACTTACCAATAATAACATTCTCTTTTAATCCTTGAAGTTTATCAACTTTACCCTTAACAGATGCTTCAGTTAAGATTCTAGTAGTTTCTTGGAATGAAGCAGCAGATAAGAATGAATCAGTCTCTAATGCAGCTTTAGTAATACCAAGAAGAATAGGTTGTCCAATCGCAGGTTTCTTACCTTGAATAATAACATCTCTATTACCCTTAGTAAACTCTTGTAAAGAAACAGTAGTACTAGGAACAAACAAAGTATCTCCAGCATCCATAATTCTAACTTTAGAAATCATTCTTCTAGCAATAATTTCAACATGCTTATCACTAATATCAACACCTTGAGATCTATATACTTTTTGTACTTCTTTTAGAATATATTGTTGAACAGTATTAGGATCAGTTACTGCTAGTAACTCTTTAGGAGAAACAGAACCTTCAGTAATTCTATCTCCAGCTTCGATCTTATCACCTTTTTCAACTCTAAGTTTAGCACCATATAAAGTAACATGTTCTCTAGTTTCAGTATCATTCTTAACATATACCTTAAACTTACCACCAGCATCTTCAATTTTAGAAACAATACCAGATATTTCACTAATAGTAGCTTTACCTTTAGGCATTCTAGCTTCAAATAACTCTTCTACTCTAGGAAGACCTTGAGTAATATCTGCTCCAGCAACACCACCAGTATGGAAAGTTCTCATAGTAAGCTGAGTACCAGGTTCACCAATAGATTGAGCCCCCATAATACCAACAGCTTCACCAATTTCAACTAAGTTACCAGTAGCAAGATTTCTACCATAACATTTCTGACAAACACCATGATCAGTCTTACAAGTAAGAACAGTTCTAATTTCAACTTCTTTAATACCAGCTTTAACAATCTTATCAGCAATAGCCTCAGTAATAAACTCGTTTTTATCAATAATAACTTCCTTAGTTTCAGGATTTATTACTTTTTTATTAGTAAATCTACCAACTATTCTATCATATAATGGTTCAATAACACCATCTTTATCATCCATAAATGCACTAACAACTACACCTTGAATAGTACCACAATCTTCTTCTTTAACAATAATATCTTGTGCTACATCAACAAGTCTTCTAGTCATATAACCAGAGTCAGCAGTCTTTAATGCAGTATCAGCACTACCCTTTCTAGCACTATGTGTAGATAGGAAGAATTCAGATACCGATAGACCATCACTAAATGAAGATAAGATAGGAATCTCTATAGTCTCACCATTAGGTTTAGCCATTAATCCTCTCATACCAGCAAGCTGTACAAAGTTAGAAATAGATCCTCTAGCCTTAGAGTTCATCATAATAAAGATTGGATTATCAACATATGTCTTAGCATATCCTTGAAGTTCATCCTGAATTTCTTCTTTTGCTTTTGTCCAAATATCAATAACAAGTTCAAGTCTTTCCCTATCAGTAATTAATCCTCTTTGGAATTGCTTGTTAACTTTCTTAATTTCTTCATTAGATTTTTCAATAATAGCATCCTTATTCTTACTAACAACAACATCACTAACAGCTATAGTAATACCAGAATAAGTAGAATACTTAAATCCTAAATCCTTAAGTTTATCTAGGAATATACTAGTTTCTGTAGTCTTATATCTCTTAAACATTTGAGCAATAATCTTCTCAAGTGCACCCTTATTAAATGGAGTACTTAAAGGCATTTCACTAATTCTAGTCTTAACATCTTCTCCATAATCAATAAAGTATTTACTAGGAGTAATACCCTCAATATTTTCACTAGTAGCCTCACACAAATAAGGGAATGAATCAGGTAAAATTTCATTAAAGATAATCTTACCAGGAGTAGTAACTAAATACTTATTCTTGTCACTATCTAAAAATACTTTATGTTTAAAAGAATTAACAGGAACAACAATTCTAGTTTGAAGAGTAATTTCTCTTCTTTGATAAGCCATCAAAGCCTCATTAGTATTCTTAAATGCTCTTCCTTCACCTTCTAATCCAGCTTTCTCCATAGTAATATAATAGTTACCAAGAATCATATCCTGAGAAGGAGTAACAATAGGATCTCCATTTTTAGGAGAAAGAATGTTATTAGAACCAAGCATAAGAATTCTAGCTTCAGTTTTAGCTTCTTCACTTAAAGGTACGTGAACAGCCATCTGGTCTCCATCAAAGTCTGCATTAAATGCTGTACAAACAAGTGGATGAAGTCTAATAGCTTTACCACTAATCAACTTAGGTTCAAATGCTTGAATACCAAGTCTATGTAAAGTAGGAGCCCTATTTAACATTACAGGATGTTCTTTAATAACATCTTCAACAACATCCCATACTTTAGGATCTTGATTATCAATCATCTTTTTAGCAGCTTTAATATTATTAGCTAAACCTTTTTCAGTTAAACCATGAATAACATGAGGTTTAAATAGTTCTAGTGCCATTTCCTTAGGAATACCACATTGATACATCTTTAAATCAGGCCCAACAACAATAACACTTCTACCAGAATAATCAACTCTCTTACCAAGTAAGTTTTGTCTAAATCTACCCTGTTTACTCTTAAGCATAGAAGATAAACTCTTAAGTGGTCTATTACCAGGCCCAGTAACACTTCTACCTCTTCTACCATTATCAAATAATGAATCAACAGCTTCTTGAAGCATTCTCTTTTCATTTTGAACAATAATTGAAGGAGCACCAAGTTCCATAAGTTTCTTAAGTCTATTATTTCTATTAATAACTCTTCTATATAAATCATTCAAATCAGAAGTAGCAAATCTACCACCATCTAATTGAATCATAGGTCTAAGTTCAGGTGGAATAACAGGTAGAGCCTCAATTATCATCCATTCAGGCTTATTACCAGACTGAACAAATGAATTAATAACATCAAGTCTCTTAACAAGTCTAGTTCTCTTCTGACCAGTAGCACCCTCTAATTCTTTTTGAATTTCCTCTAATTCTTTATTAACATCAACTTGTGACAACAATTCCTTAATAGCTTCAGCACCCATACCAACTCTAAAAGTATTACCATATTTTTCATAATATGCCCTATACTCTTTATCAGATAAAGTCTGCTTCTTAATCAAAGTAGTTGCCCCTGGATCAAGTACAACATAAGATACAAAATAGATAACTTCCTCTAAATCTCTAGGAGACATATCAAGAGTAAGAGCGATATAAGAAGGAACACCCTTAACATACCAAATATGACTTACAGGAGTAGCAAGTTCAATATGTCCCATTCTTTCTCTTCTAACAGAAGATTTAGTAACTTCTACTCCACATCTGTCACATACAATATTTTTATATCTAAGTCTTTTATATTTTCCACAAGAACATTCATAATCCCTAGTAGGTCCAAATATTTTTTCACAAAATAATCCATCTCTCTCAGGTTTTAAAGTTCTATAATTAATAGTTTCAGGTTTTAAAACTTCACCATAAGACCAAGATCTAATTTTTTCAGGTGAGGCAATTCCAATTTTTAAAGCCTTAAAATCATTAGCTTCTAACATTAGAAATCATCTCCTTCCTCTAGAGTTTCTTCAAACTCACTATCCAACATATCATCATTTATATCTTCTTCAAAATCATTATCATCATCCAATTCATCAAATGATCTCTCATTTTGAATTTCCTCCGCTATTGGATTATCATCCAAATCAGCTTTTCTTTCAAGTTCACTAAATGAAACAACATCATCACTATTATTAATAACAGAGATGTCAAGTCCCAATGCTTGGAATTCTTTTATAAGAACCCTAAATGCTTCAGGAATACCAGGTTTAGGAAGCGGTTGTCCTTTAACTAAAGCTTCATATACCTTAACTCTACCAATAACATCATCTGATTTATAAGTAAGAATTTCTTGAAGTACATGTGAAGCACCATAAGCTTCTAATGCCCATACTTCCATTTCACCAAATCTCTGTCCACCAAATTGTGCTTTACCACCAAGTGGTTGTTGTGTAACAAGTGAATAAGGTCCAGTAGCTCTAGCATGTAATTTATCATCAACCATATGATGTAATTTAATCATATACATAACACCAACAGAAATTCTACTATCAAATGGTTCACCAGTTCTACCATCATATAGAATAGTTTTACCATCTTCATCCATTCCTGCTTCTTTCATAGCAGCTGCTATATCTTCTCTTTTAGCACCATCAAGTACTGGAGTAGCAAAATAAACACCAAGTTTTTTTGCAGCCATACCTAAATGTAACTCAAGTATTTGTCCAATATTCATACGAGAAGGAACACCTTGTGGATTAAGCATAATATCAACAGGAGTACCATCAGGTAAGAATGGCATATCTTCACTAGGTAAGATAAGTGAAATAACACCCTTATTACCATGACGACCACTCATCTTATCACCAATTTGAATTTTTCTTTTCTGAATAATATATACTCTAACAACCATACTTACACCACTAGGTAAGTCTTCATTATCCTCTTTAGTATAAACTTTAACATCATGAACAACACCATCACCACCATGTGGAACTACAAGTGATGAATTTCTAACTTCTCTAGTTTTTTCTCCAAAAATAGCATGTAAAAGTTTCTCCTCACTAGTTAAATCAGCCATACCTTTAGGAGTAACTTTACCAACTAAAATATCTCCCTCATGAACTTCAGTACCAATTCTAACAATACCATGTTCATCAAGATTACGTCTAGCATCTTCTCCTACATTAGGAATATCTCTAGTAATTTCTTCAGGACCAAGTTTAGTATCCCTACATTGAACTTCATAATCTTCAATATGAAGTGAAGTATAAACATCATCCTTTACAAGTCTTTCATTCATAATAACAGCATCTTCATAGTTATAACCATTAAATGTTGTAAATGCAACTACTACATTTTTACCAAGTGCAAGTTCACCCTTATCAGTACTTGGACCATCTGCTATTATTTGACCTCTCTTAATTTTATCCCCTTCTCTAACAATAGGAACATGATTAAAAGTCTCACCCTGATTAGATCTTTCAAAAGTAGCCAAATGATAAATATCTTCACCTTTAGCATTCTTAACAATAATCTTCTTAGCATCTGCATAACTAACAATACCATCTGCTTTAGCCACAACAACAGAACCACTATCTCTAGCAGCAATATATTCAGCACCAGTACCAACATATGGAGCCTCAGTCTTAAGTAAAGGTAGTGCTTGTCTTTGCATGTTAGCACCCATAAGTGCACGAGTAGCATCATCATGTTCCAAGAATGGAATCAAACTAGTAGTAACAGATACAACTTGTTGTGGAGAAACATCTATATAGTCAACTTTATCAGGAGAAACTAAAACACTTTCTCCTTTATATCTACCTGCTACTATATTATCAATAATTTTATTATCATCATCAACATTAACAGTGGCTTGTGAAATATAATAATCTTCTTCTTCATCAGCAGTCAAATAAACAACTTCATCAGTAAGATGTCCATCCACTACTTTTCTATATGGAGTTTGAATAAAACCATATTCATTAATTTTAGCATAACTAGCAAGTGAAGTAATAAGTCCAATATTAGCACCTTCTGGAGATTCAATAGGACATATTCTACCATAATGAGATGGATTAACATCTCTAACTTCAATACCAGCTCTATCTCTAGATAAACCACCAGGACCTAAAGCAGATAATCTTCTCTTATGAGTAAGTTCAGCAATAGGATTAGTCTGATCCATAAATTGAGATAACTGACTACTACCAAAAAATTCCTTTATAACCGCAGTAACAGGTCTAATATTGATAAGAGTTTTAGGAGTAACAGTCTCAATATCTTGAGTAGTCATTCTCTCTCTAATAACTCTCTCCATTCTACTAAAACCAATCTTAAATTGATTTTGTAAAAGTTCTCCAACTTGTTTAACTCTTCTATTTCCCAAATGATCTATTTCATCATCTTTACCAATACCATCACTTAAATTCAAATAATATGATACTGTTGCATAAAAATCAGATATAGTAAGATTCATAATATTAGCATTTGGATCATTACCAATAACTTTAACAATTTTTTCAGGAGCAGTATTAGAATATAAATGAATAACTTGAATCTTATTATGTTCATCTATACTAGAATTAATAGTCAAATCTTCATTTACTAAAGCCTCACATAGACCATAACCATTATCTAAATACGTACATAATTCTTCATATACATCTTTATTAATAAGAGTACCTTTTTCAATTTTAACTTCATCATCTATAATAATATCTTCAGCAAGTCTATTACCAAGTAATCTATCTTTAACATTTAACTTTTTATTAAACTTATATCTACCAACTTTAGCCAAATCATAATGAAAATCATCAAAGAATCTTGTAATAAGTTGATTCTTAGAACTATCTAATGTAGTTGGCTCACCAGGTCTTAACTTTTCATATATTTCAATAAGAGCCTCATCAGTGTTATGAGTAGAATCCTTTTCAATAGTATTCTTCAAATATACATCATTATCAAAAAGTGATAGAATATCATCATCAGATGATAAACCAACTGCTCTTAAAAGAGTAGTCATAGGAACTTTCCTATTTCTATCAATTCTTATATAAACAACATCTTTAGCATCAGTTTCATATTCAAGCCAAGTACCTCTTGACGGAATAACTTTTGAAGCAAAGACAGGTTTACCATTTTTATCAATTTCCTTAGAAAAATATACACTAGGAGATCTAACAAGTTGCGAAACAACAACTCTCTCAGCACCATTAATAATAAATGTTCCAGCATCAGTCATTAAAGGCATATCACCTAAAAATATTTCTTGTTCTTTAACTTCCCCAGTTTCATTATTAAATAACCTTGTTTGAACCTTCAAAGGAGCAGCATAAGTAATTTGTCTATCCTTACATTCTTTGATAGAATATCTAGGAGTACCAAATTCATAATCCCCAAATTCTAAAGATAAACTACCTGAAAAACTTTCAATCGGTGAAAATGTTTCAAAAACCTCTTTTATCCCTTCTGTAGCAAACCATTTATAAGACTCAGTTTGCACCTCTAATAAATCACTAATCACTAGTGAATTTTTAATCATAGAAAAGTTTCTTCTTTTTCTATAATCACCACTTTGTTTTAACTTATAAGCCATTAATTTTTCACCCCAATACCTAGATTTTTTTAATTTCAGTCACATTAAAAGATGTGTTACCAATTTATAAGTTTATCAGTTTTCTTTCAATAAGTCAATAACTTTAAGTTAACTTTTTCAATTTTT
>CAMFBT010000023.1 GCA_945948625.1 uncultured Mycoplasmatota bacterium
TATTAAATCCAGGATATGAAAGTGAAACAACTGGAGGAAGTCTATATTATAATTCAGGAAGTGGTTCATGTTATAGTGATATGAATAATGCCACAACAACATGTGATTTTACAAGTACAGGAATAAAGAATAGTGCAACAAGAAATCTAATATCAGATACACTATATTATCTAGGAGGCTGGAATACTTCTAAAATATATTCAGATCAAATATATGAATATGAAAGAGGAACAACCGTATACTCTGGAAGACCAACAACATGGACAGGAAAGATAGCACTTGCCTATCCAAGTGATTATGGCTATGCATCCGACTTAGGAAGTTGTACACAAACCTTATTTAATTATGATAATTCAACCTGTACCAGTACAAACTGGATGAAATCTATTTTTACAAGCACCTACAATTGGTTATTAACCCCTGACTCGTCGGGTTCCACTGGTGCGTGGTTTGTCAATTCGTCCGGCTACTTGAGCAACGGCCACTACACTGGTCGTGCGTATGGGGTCGTGCCAGTCCTTTATCTAGGTTCTGAACAAGGAATAGAGTCGGGAACAGGAACGAGCTCAGATCCATATAGGTTATCTGTTTCATAACAGATAACTGTTTGATAAACTAAAATAATAAATATACATGGAGGTAAAGGTATATGAAAGATAATAAGAAAATTATAATAGGAATAATTGGAGCAATAATACTTTTAGTTGGTGGTACTTATGCTTATTATATATGGAGTAGTACAGAGAATATTAATGTTTCTATTAATGTAGAAGGAAGTACTGTTACTTTTGTAGGAGGAGATAATGTAACTGGAGTATTAGTTCCTACTTCTAGTAAAGAAGGAGGAATAAAAAAAGATATAACAGTAACAGCAAGTGAAGAAGGTAGTACTATGAGTTTATATATGGATTTAACTACTATGCCAGATGCTTTAAAAGAAGAATCATTTGTATATGAGTTATATTATAATGATAGTACATTAGTAACAAGTGGTAATTTTGCTAATATAACATATGCTAGTAGTGGTACTACTACACTTACATTATTTGAAGATAGAAGTGTAAGTACAACTGAAGATAAATATACATTATATTTATGGTTTAATGGAAAAGATTATACTAATCCAAATACAATGCAAAATCAAACATTATCATTTGATTTATATGCTACAGGTAAGAATGCTACTTTAAGTAGTTAAGAGGTATTAATATACTTCTTTTTAATTTATAAACAATTGTAACAATTATTTATAAACTAATGTAAAGTTAGTTATATTTTTCTTTTAAAATAAACAAATATATATTATAATATATGTAGAGGTGGTAGAAATGAAATTAAGCATTGGAGTAATATTTGGAGGAAATAGTTTAGAACATGAATTATCAATATTAACGGCAATTCAAGCTATGGATAATATTGATAAAGAAAGATATGAGGTTGTACCAATATATATTACTAAAGATTTAACTATATATACTGGTGGTATGCTTAGATATATAGATAGTTATAAGGATTTTAATTTAATAAAAAAATATGCAATAAAAGCACATTTAGTCAATAAAAATGGAAAATTCATATTACAAAAAACAGGTATATTTAAAGGAGAATATAAAGAAATACATCTAGCATTTCCAATGGTACATGGAAAAAATACAGAAGATGGAGGTATTATTGGATATTTAGAAACAATTGGAATACCATTTGTAGGTAGTGATATTTATGCTTCAAGTTTATGTCAAGATAAAGTATTTACTAAACAAGTACTTGAAGCAAATGGATTACCAGTTACTGACTATGTTCATTTTACTGATACAGATTATACTTTAGATAAAGAAGATATATTTAAAAAGATTGATAAACTTTCATATCCATTAATTATAAAACCTGCTAGACTTGGTAGTGGAATTGGTATAGAATTAGTAAATAGAAAAGAAGAATTAGAGTCTTCTATTGAAAAAGTGATGAAAATAGATGAAAGAGTTTTAGTAGAAGAATACATTGAAGATAGAAAAGAATATAATATGGCTGTTTTACTTAGTAAAGGAAAACTAATAGGTTCAGTTATTGAAGAAATAGAAAAAGAAGGATTTTGTAATTATTATGATAAATATCATAAAGATGATGAGGAAGATGATGGTTTCAAAAGAACATATCCAGCAGATATTTCAAAAACATTAACTGAAGAAATTGAAAAAACAAGTAAAAAAACTTATAGTGTACTTTCATTAGGAGGAGTAGCAAGAATAGATTACATATATGATAAAAAGAAGAAAAAATTATATATAAATGAAGTAAATACCATACCTAATTTCTTTTCACATCATTTATTTGAAGATAAGAATATTGATTATAGAGAATTACTTGGTATAATGATTAAAGAAGCAATTGATAAAATACACAAAGAAGCAGAAATGATTCATACTACAGATGATGTAATGTTTAAAAAAGTAACCAGCAAAGATGTAAGGAATATGAAATAATGTATGGCTATATAAGTGGAAAAATTGCTGAAATAGAACCAAGTTATATAATAATTGATAATAATGGTATAGGTTACTTAATATATGTCCCTAATCCATATGGATTTATATTAGGAAAAGAATATACAATATATACATATACTAAAGTATCAGAAGATGAATATACATTATATGGCTTTAAAACAAAAGAAGAAAAAGAACTATTTTTAAAATTAATATCAGTAAAAGGATTAGGACCAAAAATGGCACTTCCTATGCTTGCAACTGGTTCAATTAATATGATTGAAGAAGCCATTGAAACAGAAAATATTAATTATTTAAAGAAATTTCCTAAAATAGGAGATAAAGTAGCAAGACAATTAATACTAGATTTAAAAGGAAAACTTAATGTAATTAATACCGGCTTATTTAAGAGAGAAGATCATTCAAATGAATTAACAGAAGCATTACTTGGTCTAGGTTATAAGCAAATAGATATTAAAAAGGTATTAAATAAAATAGATCCTTTACTTAGTCTTGAACAGCAAATTAAAGAAGCTCTTAAGTTATTACTTAAATAGCTTCTTTTTAGTTTACATTTACTTTGAATAAAGAAAATGTAAAGTATTTACAATCAAAAATATAACAAAAAATAGTAATTGTAAATTGACAATATTTATTAATTAGTTTAGAATAGATAGTAATTATTTGGGGGAGTTATGAAAAAAGTAGTATTATTTATTTTAATATTTATATTATTTATACCAATTGTTAATGGAAAGAGTATTGATGATTTATATAAAGAATTAGAAGTTCTTGAAAATCAGAAAAACCTGTATACTTACTTAAGCAATGATGACATAAAAGAATTATTAAATAATAGTATAGATATAGAAGAAATAATAGATACTTTAAATAGTGAAATAAATAATATTAATAATATAATATTAGAAAAAGAAGAAAAAATAAATAAAATAAAAGAAGAAATAGATAATTTTATGGTATTTAATCAAGTTTCTAAAGGAGAAAATATTTACTTAGAATACATTTTTAATGCAGAATCCTATGCAGATATGATATATAGATATATGGTCGCGGAGCAACTAACTAATTATAATAATAATTTAATAGAAACAATTAATAAAGAGATAGAAGAATTAAATAGTAGAAAAGAAGAACTTAATAAAAAAATCACTAAACTAAATAATGAGAGAGAAAAATATAAAGAGTTAGAAATAATATTAAAAAGTGTGAATACTTTTAATATAGATAGTATTACAAGCACATTAGAAGAAGATATAGAAAATATAAAAGAAGAAATAAAATTATATCAAAGTATAGGTTGTACTAGATATATGGATATATCAATATGCTTAAATATTAGAAACAGTACAGGGCTTAATTACCCACTTATCAAAGGATGTGTTAGTAAGGATTATAAAATAACTAGTCATAAAGGTATTGATTTAGCATGTAACAAAGAAGGAACTAATGTATATAGTGCTGGAAGTGGAGTAGTTAGTTTTATTACTTATAAATCTAACTGCGGAGGAAATATTGTTTATATTTATCATCTTATTAATGGTAAAAGTTATACAACAATATATGGACATTTACTTAAAGTATATGTAGATGTAGGAGATATAGTAGATGAAAACACTATAATTGGCCTTCTTGGAGGAGAATCTACAGCCTTAATAAATGGAGGATATGATAAATGCACCAATGGAGCACACTTACATTATGTAGTTACAGAAGGATTTCATATCAATGATTTTAGTATTTATACAATAAATCCAAGATATATGAACAATTTTCCAGAAGTATTAAATGGTTACTTTTATAGATAATAAAAAAATATTGACAAACAATTAAAAAGAGTGTATTATATACGACTAACAAAGGACGAATATAATATACTCTTTTGTTATGGGGTTTTGGTTATAAAAAGTATTCTAGATCACTTTTATTAACCAAAAAAAGAATATTATGTTTAAAAAAATAAAGTCTTTTGCATAATCTATATAGGAGGAAAGGTGATATAGAATGAAAAAATTTAAATTATTATTTATAGCTTTAATTACTTTATGTTTTTCTATTAATAGTGTTAAAGCTGAAGAAACAAATGTTGCTAGAATAGGAGAAAAAGAGTTTGCAACATTAGATGAAGCTATTACTGAGGCTAAAGAAGATGACATTATTGAATTACTTAGTGATGCTGAAACAATAGGTATTAACTTATCTAAGAATTTGACTATTAAATCAGCAAGTGAAGAAAAACATACCATAACTTTTACTAAATATGGTATTGCACTATGGAGTAAGAATCTAACATTTGAAAATGTTGAAGTTGTTATGGAAGGAATTAACTCAACACCATATACTGCTGAATGGAATTGGATGACTATATGTGCTAGTAAAGATTCAGAATTGATATTAAAAAATACTACTATGATTATGGACAATAAAAATGATAAAACTGAACATATTGATAAAGAAGGTAAAATAACTGAAGGACAACATGCTATTTATTTTACAGGAAATGATAAACTTAATTTAACTAATTCAACTTTAACAATTAAAAATTATACACAAGATGCTCTAGAATGGGATGGTGGAGATGGTGGTTATAATATTAACTTAGATAATTCAAATTACATATCTGATTCCAATCGTTCTGGATTTACTGGTACTTTTGTTGTTAAAGCAGAAAACTCAAATATTGATGTTATTAATAGTACTGGTAATGGTTCAAATGGATCACATTTCGAATTTATTAATTCTTTTGTTAATTTTAATAATAATAACGCTCATGGATTATCAGCAGGAAACTTAACAATTAATAATTCAACAGTAACCGCAGATGGTAATGGAGCAAATGGAGTTCATGTAAATGGAGAATTTAAAGTAAATAATAATTCAACACTTACTATTACTCACAATGATTGTAGTATTTCAAGTAAATGGACTATTCCAGGTGCTTTATATGTAGGAGGTAATGGTATTGTTGATAAAACTACCAAATTAACTATTACTAATAATAATGGTTCAGGTATTTATGTAAAAGCAGGAGCAAATCTTGATTTACAAACTGGTATTATTACACAAAATATAGCAGTTAAACTAGGATTAGGTGGCGGAATAAATAATAATGGAACTCTTAATATTTCTGAAGGTGTTGAAATAAATAATAACAAAGCAGAAATAGCAGGAGATGACATTTATAGTACTAGTTTTATAACTGTACCTAAAGTAATAGAAGAAAAAAATCTAATTGAAAAAAGAGAAGATAATGAAGTATTAAATGATTGTGCTCATGAAATAAATGGTTGGTATGATGATGGCAATAAAAATGAAGATGAAAAAAATTCTAGATGGGAAGCTCATGGTGTTACTGAAGAAGAAGATCATATTATATTAGTAGAACCTAATGAATATCAAGGATTTTTATCAATAAAAGCTGCTCATGATAAAATAAAAGGAAATGTAATAGTAAATTATGTTGATAGTGATGGTAATAAACTTACTGATGAAGTAATTTATACTGATGTAGTAGATAGTGAATATACTACTGAGAAGAAAGAATTTGATGGTTATACTTATATTACAGTAGAAGGTCAAACTACAGGAAAATATATAGATGGAACTATTTATGTAACATATTATTATGATAAAAATACTGGTACTGGTGATATCCTACCACCTCAAACAGGATTTGAACCAAATACATTAAATAATATAAATGTAGAAAATATAGCAATATATAAAAAAGAAGAAGAATAAAAAAATATCAGATTAGTCTGATATTTTTTCTTATTCTTTAAAACTTTCTATATAAACCAATTGCTTTACCTAAAATAGTAACATCTTTTAATATAATAGGAAGCATATAATCATTTTCTGGTTGTAATCTTATATAATCATTTTCTCTAAAAAACCTTTTGATAGTTACTTGATTCTCTTCATCCATAGCTACTACTATATCACCATTACTAGCATTTTTACATCTTTCAACAATAACAATGTCCCTGTCATAGATACCAGCATTTATCATTGAATCTCCCTCTACTTTAATTGTAAAGATTTCCTTTTTCTTAGGAAGTAGATAAGAAGGTAAACTTATAACCTCATTAGGTACTTCAATTGCTTCAATAGGATTACCAGCAGTAACTTTTCCTAATAGAGGAACAGTAATAACATCATCATTTTTTACTTCAAATTCATTAGGAACTTGAAGTTCAAGTAAATGATTACTTCCTTTACCTCTTTTTAAATATCCTTTTTCAATTAATTTTTGTACATGAACATGAGCAGTAGCAGGAGAACTCAAATTGAAATTAGCAGATATCTCTCTAATTGAAGGAGGATATTTCTTTTGTGCTGAGAATTTTTTAATATATTCAAGTATCTCTTTCTGCCTTTTAGTTAATTTTTCATCTTTTATCATATAACAGCTCCTTTCACTTATAATATTAACATATATAGTGTAAAATGTCAAACAAATATTCGCATATTTTTAAAAAAAAGATTGACACGAACAAAAGTATGTGTTAAGATAATAATGTAAGGAGAAGTGATAGATATGGAATTTGTAAAAAATAATAAAGGAGCAATAATATTTTATTTACTATTAATATTAATAACATTAGTAGTAGTACAAAATAACAAAAAAGGCCTAAGTATAGGTAATGAAAGTGTCTATCTTGAAAGATAGATTTTTTTATTTATAAGTAAAGTACTTCAACCTTAATCTTTACTTTTATTACTAATTATATTATAATTATGTTAGAAAGAAGGTAATATAATGAAAGAAAAAATAATGAGTGAAAGAACTGCTAAGTTATTAGTAATAATATCAGCAATAATACTTTTAGTCATAGGTTTTGGGTTATATAAAGTTTTTGAATATTATGGATTTGGAGAGGGCACATCAAATAAAAAAATAGTTAATTATGATATAAAAGATTATGTTGAAACAACACCGGTTGTATTTAATAATTATAGTAATGTATATAATAAAATAAATGTTTCAAAAGTTAATTTAAAAAATATAAATATTGAAAGTACTAGTACATTTCTAAATGAAGAAGAAGAATTAATTAATTATATAACAGCATATTATAATGAAATAACTGCTACTGATAATTATACTCCAGTAAATACTGCAGTAAGTACTATAAAAACACAAATAAATAATACTATATTATCAATATTTTATGAATTAGATTTCGATTTAGATAAAAATATATTTGATAATAATACTATGAAATATGTAATAACAACAAATATAGATTTAGGTACTAATAAAGTACTTTCAAATAATGATTTATTGGGAAAATATAATTACACTAAAGAATATATTGCTGAAAAGATATTTGATGAAGATTTATTAATTTCTAATGGACAAGTAGTAATAGATAAAAATACAAATATATCACTTACTAAAGAAGATATCGAGCGAAAAAAAAGTGATTATGTAAATAGAATAATATCAGAATTTGATAATATAATTAAAGTGTATATAGAAAATAAATCTTTAACTTTAGTATACAATAAAAGAGACTTAAGAGGAATATTTTTTGATAATGAATTTGATTCAGAAATAATAATTAGATATTTAAAATAATGAGGAAGTGAAATTATGGATAAACAAGCTATGTTTGATGTAAAAGTAATACCTTTAATTAAAAGAGAAATTATTATAGAAAATGATAAAATAAAAGAAAATATTATAGAAAATCTTTCTAGAGATGAAATAAAAAATATGTCTTGTAAACCAAGAATGCTAAATAGAAATAGTGAAGATATTTATTTTGCAGAACTACCTATACAATATCATGGTACTAAAATAAAATGGTCATTATTTTATATTTTTGATGAACTAACAGAAGAAGAAAAAATAAAATATGATCAAAGAAGTGATTATATTAGTGTTACTAAAGAAACAGTAGTAGAATTATATACAAAAAAAGTAAGAAAAAAGAAAAAATAACTTCTTTTTTCTTTTTTTATACATATACTTAAGTGGTGATAAATATGAATGAAATAGATAAGAAGAAGTATATGAACATTATAAATAAAAATAATAAACAAAATAACAAAGAAAATAAAAGCCATAAAGGATATATTAAGAATTTTTTTATTAGAACTTTTATAGTTTTGATATTATTTACAACATTAGCTATATGTTGTAAAAAGAATGATGTTTTAAAAGAAAAGATAACTGATTATTTATATAGTGAAGACATATCTTTTACAAAAATAAAAAAAATATATAATAAATATTTAGGAGGAATTCTTCCTTTAAAAAAAGAAGTAGATACCGAAAAAGTATTTAATGAGAAATTAAAATATAATAATATTAGTATTTATATGGAAGGAGCAAAGTTAGAAGTAGATTCAAATTATTTAGTACCATCATTAAGTGAAGGAATGGTTGTCTTTATTGGAGAAAAAGAAGGATATGGAAATACAGTAATAATAGAAGATTTAGATGGAATACATAACTGGTATGGAAATATAAATACAACTTCATTAAAACTATATGATTATGTAGAAAAAGGAGCACTAGTTGGAGAAGCAAATGATGTATTATATTTAGCATTCAGTAAAGGTGATAAATATTTAGACTATGAAGAATATATTAAATAAACTAGAATTCCATTATACATATATAATTATGGCATTTGGACTTGTAATAACAGGACATTTTGCCAATTTAATAATATTTACTTCTCTTATAATCATTCATGAAATGGGACATTATTTAACATCAATATTATTATCATATAAAGTAGATAAAATAAAGATTTATCCATATGGAGGTCTTACAATATTAGATAAAAAGATTAATACTAAAATAGAAAAAGATTTACTAGTGGCATTATCAGGTATAATTATGCAAAGCATTTATTTTGGTATTATCTTTTTTTTATATAAAAATGGTATAGTAAGAGAATATATATATAATTTATTTAGACTATATCATCATAGTATGATAATATTTAATTTACTACCAATTTATCCATTAGATGGTGCAAAAATATTAAATTTAATATTATCAAAATACTTGAGTTTTAATATAGTAAATTATATAACAGTAGTAGTATCATTTATTACAATCATAATATTTCTAATAAGTGATAGTTATGAAAAAAATTATAGTCTTCTTTTAGTGATAGGAATTCTTATGAAAAATATATATGAGTTTTATTATAATATTTCTTATATATATAATAGATTTATAATAGAGAGATATCTATTTAATTTTAATTATAAAGATAAAAAAATAATTAAAAATAAAGAAAGAATGTATAAAAATAAAGAACATTTATTTAATAAAAATGGAAGACTAATAAGTGAAAAAGAATATATAAAGAGTTTTTTAGAAAAAAAGCCTTAATTTATTTGACTTTAATATTTATTTATGATAGAATTATATTGTTTTGAAGACGCCAAGTTGAATATTCTCAACCACATAGAAAAGGTTATAAGTTCTTATAGACACCTTAATAGTGAGTCTTAAAAATATATAAAGGAGGGAATGAGATGAAAGCAATTATTGAAACTGGTGGAAAACAATATTATGTATCTGAAGGTTCAATTATCTATGTTGAAAAAATAGATAAAGCAGAAGGCGAAAAAGTTGTTTTTGACAAAGTTCTTATGGCAAACGGTGTAGTAGGTAATCCTTATGTTTCTTCTAAAGTAGAAGGTGTTGTTTTAAAACAAGGTAAACAAAAGAAACTAACTATATTTAGATATAAACCTAATAAGAGATCTACAAGAGTAAAAAAAGGACACAGACAACCATATACTAAAGTAGAGATTAAAAAGATCAAATAAGGTGGTTTTATGATAAAAGTAAAACTAACTAAAAATAATAATTATTATAATAGAATTATTATTACAGGACATGCAAATTATGAAGATTTTGGTAAAGATATTGTATGTGCTTCAGTAAGTAGTACAATAATAACTTCAGTTAATATATGTTTATCTATTGATGATAAATCACTTAGTTATAATGATGACAATGGATTAGACATTAAAATATTAAAAAAAGATGAAGTAACTACTAAAATCATTAATGTAATGGTATCTAATTTATATGAATTAGAAAAAACATATCCTAAAAACATACAAATTAAGGAGGAAAATAATGAATAGATTAATGGAATTTAATATACAATTATTTGCCCATAAAAAAGGTCAATCATCTACTAGTAATGGAAGAGATTCAGCTGGTAGAAGACTTGGAGCAAAGGCTTCTGATGGTGAATATGTAACTGCTGGTTCTATTATATATCGTCAAAGAGGAACAAAAATTCATCCAGGAACAAATGTAGGAAGAGGTACCGATGATACTTTATTTGCTAAGATTTCTGGATATGTAAAATACTCAAGACTTGGTAAAGATAGAAAACAAGTTAGTGTATATGAAACAAAATAAACTTATTTAAAAAGTATTGACAACAATATAAATTATTGATATAATTTATATTGTCCGTGGGGAATTAGCTCAGTTGGCTAGAGCATCTGCCTTGCACGCAGAGGGTCAAGGGTTCGAGTCCCTCATTCTCCACCATTTTTTTTCGGGAAGTAGCTTAGCTTGGTAGAGCGCTACGCTTGGGACGTAGAGGTCGCAGGTTCAAATCCTGTCTTCCCGACCATTGAAGAAACAAAACCTTATTTTATAGGGTTTTTTATTTTTTCTAAAAATTTTACCCTTTCTTTACCTCCCCTTATTTTAAGACATTATTTATTAAGATTAAAGGTAAAAAAATGTAAAATAAGTGTAAAAATAATGGTGTTTATTTATTTATTAATATATTACTATGTTTTTCTATGATAAAATAATATCAGAAAGAAGGTATTAATATGGAAAAGAAAAATACAGGATTAATAGTTTTGGTTATTATACTTAGTGTGTTGGTGGTGGCACTATCTGGATTTTTTGTTTATGATAAGCTGTTAAATAATAAAGATAGTAATTTGAATAATATAAGAAATTCTATTGAGAATATTGTAGAGGAAGAATTATATATATTATGGAATAAAAATAATATTAGTGAAATAACAATGCAAGAAAGACTTCAAGTTGCTTTAGAAAGATATGCAAAGGACAATGGATTAGATTTATTAAGCTATAAACCTGAAACTATTTCTGCCGCAGATTTAGAAAAGGCATATTATAAAACTTCTTGTGCTATTAATCCTTTAGTCCATCAGAATATATTGTATTACGCAAAAGTTAATTCTTTTACAGAGGTTCTCTATACATATGATGCTGATAATAAAATTTATAAAGTGAATCCAGTTGGTAAAGGTACAATAAAAATAGAACCGACATATTCTAATGTTATTGAATTTAAACAACTTGATGAAAATGAGTATAGTATTTCATATCAATATTTATTTACATGGATAAATCATGGAGAAGTTGATAATAATGTTTATTTTAGTTATACAGATGCTAAAAATCAAGTTAATGGAATAAAAGTTTTTGATAATAAAGGTACGTTAAATTCTTATGATGAATTAAAAGTTGAATTAGATGATTATGTTGAAAATAATTATGATAAAATTAAAGATAGGTTGATAACACACAATTATGTATTTTCATATGAACATGATAAATATAATTTGAAAAACTTCTATTTAAGTTAATAGGATAAAAAAGATAATCACTATAATTACGATAGTTTCTCTTTATAATAACACATATTTTTACCCCTTAAATTATCCCATATAATTTTGAAATTAATGTAATTTTAATTATTATTACTTAATACAGAACACTTATATTTAAAGGAAGTTAATAAATTTTAATTTTAGAAATATATAGTATTAACTTCCTTTCTTCCCAACCATTTAATTATAGAATCAATAATTCAAGAATTTTATAATAAAAGGTTAAATAACCTTATTTTTTTTGACCTTTAATCACTAACAAATACTATTAATTTCATTTTGAGTATGATATAATTTAGTTGTATAGAAGAATTTTAAGAGGTAAATGATGTTAGAAAAAGACTTTAAAGAAATAATTAGTAATATTAAAGAGGAAATTATAAACACTCAGATAAAGACCATGCAAGAAGTGAATAGTAATTTAATTAGACTATATTTCAAATTGGGAAAAATTGTATTTGAAAATAAAATTTACGGAAATAATTTTACTAAGCAAGTTTCTACTGAACTTAAGTTAACATTCCCTTCTATGAAAAGCTTTTCTGAAAGAAACATTAGATCAATGCGTTTATTTTATAACGAATATAAGGATGACGAAAAAGTGCAGCAGCTTGTTGCACAATTA
>CAMFBT010000024.1 GCA_945948625.1 uncultured Mycoplasmatota bacterium
TTTTACAATTAATAGGTTTAGTTCTAAAGAATTTAGTAATCAACTGTAGAACTTCAGTATATCTATCATTAATAAACAAATCATGAGTTAGTTCATTAATTTCCACTAAAGTAACACTTTTAGAAGCAATATTATCATACACATATAATACAGAATCTTTTGGAACAACATCATCTTTATTTCCCCATAATATCAAAGTAGGGCAAGTAATATCATTTATATCTTTAGTATGCTCTTCAACCAATTTCATAAATTCCTTAATTGTAGTAACGGGAATTTTAAATAATCTAGATAAAACTTCTTCAGGATCATAACTTTTAAATAAATTAGGTAATTTCTTAATACTTTCAATTACATCTACTTTATTTCCTTTAAAAGCTAAATAGTGAAATGCAGGAGCAGCTAAAACTAATTTAGCAACCTCTTTATATTTACTTGCAAGATGTGAAGCAATAACACCTCCCATACTATGACCAATTATATATATTTCCCTATACCCATTACTAATAATCTTTTCAATTTCATATTCTGCCTTATCAATCCAATCTTTTCTAGTAACCTTATCAATAATCACTTTATCATGACCAGGTAAAGTAAAAGTAAAAACATCAAAATTATTATATAATTGCAAATCATTACCAAGACTACCATAATCATAATTACCACCAGCAAAACCATGGATTAATAATATTGCTTTCCTAAAAAATTTAATATTCATTTTATCTCTCCTTTATTATATTTTACCATAATATTAAAATAATTAAAATATATAATCTCGTAATTGTAAATTATGCAAAAAACATACATAAAAAAACATATATAATAGTTGACATTGATAAAAAATTAGCATATAATATGTTTATATTAAAACAAAAGAAAGAGACGGTATAGTAAAATAGTTGTAGAGAGCTAATGTTTGGTGAAAATTAGTATGATGGTTACTATATAGATCACTCTTGATGTGTTTTTCTGAAATATTTTAGGAAAAACCGGAAATAACTTCCGTTATCAAATTAAGTGCACTTATGTGAAATAAGGTGGTACCGCGGGTATTCATTCGTCCTTATGATATATAAGTGTTTTTTTGTTTTAGAAAGAAATAGAAAGAAGGAGAAGAAAATGAATTATAAAGATACCTTATTGATGCCAGAAACAAGTTTTCAAATGAGAGGTAATTTACCAGAAAATGAAAAATTACAAAGAGAAAAATGGGAAGAAATGGACTTATACAACAAAATAAGAGAAAAAAATAAAGGAAAAAAACCATTTATTTTACATGATGGTCCACCATATGCTAATGGAGAAATTCATATAGGTCATGCTATGAATAAAATTCTAAAAGATTTTGTTAATAGATATAAAATGATGAGTGGATATGATATGATTTATATCCCAGGATGGGATACACATGGACTTCCTATTGAACAAGCAGTAACTAATAGCGGTGTTGATAGAAAAAGCATGAGTAAAGCAGAGTTTAGAGCTTTATGTGAAAAATATGCTTATGAGCAAATTGAAAAACAAAAGAAAGGCTTTAAAGAATTAAATGTTCTTGGAGATTGGGAACATCCATATATTACATTACAAAAAGAGATGGAAGCAAGACAAATTGAAGTTTTTGCAGAAATGGCAAAGAAAGGTTTAATTTTTAAAGGGTTAAAACCAGTTTATTGGAGTCCATCATCTGAGTCAGCACTAGCAGAAGCAGAAATTGAATATCATGATCGAAAAGATCCATCAATATATGTTGCATTTCCAGTAGTAGAAGGCAATGAAACTATTAAAGAAGGAGAAAACCTAGTAATATGGACTACTACTCCTTGGACACTTCCTTGTAATACTGGTATTGCTATAAGTGAAAAATTTGATTATGCAAAAGTAGAAGTAGATGGTAAAATATATATTGTTGCCAATGAACTAGTAGATTCTCTTGCTAAAGAATTTGGTTGGGAAAATTATAAAGTAACTTTAGTTTTCTCTGGTAAAGAGTTTAAAGATGTTAAATATAAACATGTATTTATGGATAGAATAGCTCCAGTAATAGATGGATTCCATGTAACATTAGATGCAGGTACTGGACTTGTGCATATGGCTCCAATGTATGGTGCTGATGACTTCATTATTGGTAAAGAATATGGACTTGAAATGATTAATGGAATTGACGATCAAGGAGTTCTTAATGAATTATCTGGAGAATTTGCAGGACTATTTTTTGAAGATGCCAATAAAGCAGTAACAATTAAATTAGATGAACTTGGAGTATTATTAAAATTAAAGTTCATTACACACTCATATCCACATGACTGGAGAACAAAGAAACCTATTATCTTTAGAGCAACAAAACAATGGTTTTGCAGTATAGATAAAATAAGAGATGATTTATTAAATGAATTATCAAATAATGTTAAGTTTCATACTGAGTGGGGTAAAAAGAGACTTTATAATATGATTCATGATAGAGGAGATTGGTGTATTTCTAGACAAAGAGTTTGGGGAGTTCCTATTCCTATATTCTATAATGAAGACGGCAGTGAAATCATAGATTATGATGTAATGATGCATGTAGCAGATTTATTTAGAGAGTATGGTTCTAATGTTTGGTTTGAGAGAGAAGCCAAAGAACTATTACCAGAAGGATATACAAATCCTGCTAGTCCAAATGGTAATTTTACTAAAGAAGAAGATATTATGGATGTATGGTTTGATTCAGGATCTACTTGGAATGGAGTATTAATTGAACAAGGACTTTCATATCCTGCAGATATGTATTTAGAAGGTTCTGACCAATATCGCGGTTGGTTTAATAGTTCACTTATTTGTGGAGTAGCAGTAACAGGCAAAGCACCATATAAAGAACTTGTTTCACATGGATTCACTTTAGATGGCAATGGAAATAAAATGAGTAAGAGTCTAGGAAATGTCATTGTTCCAGGAGATATGGTAAGATTACATGGCTCTGATATCTTAAGATTATGGGTTGCTTCAACTGATTATACAGAAGATGTAAGAATAAGTGATGATTTAATTAAACAAGTTAAAGAAAGTTACCGTAAGATTAGAAATACCTATAAGTTTATGTTAGGAAATTTAAAAGATTTTGATTATACAAAAGATAGTATTTCATATGAAGATATGCCTTATTATGATAAATATATGATGAATGAATTAAATAGATTTACTAGAAATGTTCTAAAAGAATATGAAGGTTATAATTTTCAAAATGTATATAAACTAGTAAATAATTTTGTATCATTTACATTATCTAATTTCTATTTAGACTTTACTAAAGATATTCTATATATTGAAAAAAGAGACTCTTTAGTAAGAAGAAGTGTTCAAACAGTATTATATAATATCTTAAATAATGAAATTAAATTACTTGCACCAATACTTCCTTATACTAGTGAAGAAGTATTTAGTTTACTTCCTCATAAAGAAGAATCTATTCATTTAACTGATATGCCTGAAGTAGTTAACTATAAAGATGAAAAAGAAATTGAAGAACTATTTACTTTATTCTTCGAACTAAAAGACAAAGTTAATAAAAAATTAGAAGAAGCTAGAAATGATAAATTAATAGGTTCTGCACTTGAAGCAGTAGTAAAAATAAATCTAGATGCTAAATATAATGTAGTAAAAGAAAAACTAGGAAATTATTTACATCAATTATTTATTGTATCTAAAATTGAATATACTACTGATGGAGAAGAAGTAGAAGTAATTAAGAGTACTGGTGAAAAATGTAACAGATGTTGGAACTATGTTGAACACTTACATGGAGATATCTGTGATAGATGCTATAACATTGTAAATAATAAATAATAATAAAAAATATCACTTCATTTAAAGTGATATTTTTTATTATTTATTCTTTTTCATCTTCTACTTCAATAAGTTTCAGTATTTCATTAGTAGTAGTAAATCCGGCAACTACTTTAAATAAACCATCTTGAAGCATTGTTATTACATCTTTATTATATACCAAACCTCTTAATTGATCTTTTCTCATACCAGCACTTATAGCATCTCTTATTTCTTGATTTATCAGAAGAACTTCTTGAATAGCTATTCTACCTTTAAAACCACGATTACAATACCTACATCCATTAGGATTAGCATCATATATTTCATTTACATCTAATCCTAGTACAGATTTAAAAAGATTCTTTTCCATCGTTGTAACTGCTCTTTTTTGCTTACAATGATCGCATAATTTTACCGCTAGTTTCTGAGAAACTATTCCAGTTAATGCCGAAGATAATAAATATCTTTCAACATCCATATCAAGTAATCTTTCAATTGTATTTAAAGAATTATTAGTATGTATTGTTGATAATACTAAGTGTCCAGTAATAGAAGCTCTTACTGCTATTTGAGCAGTTTCAGAATCTCTTATTTCACCAATCATTATAATATTAGGATCTTGTCTTAAAATACTTCTTAAAACAGTAGCAAAATCTAATCCAATATCACTATTTACTTGAACTTGATTAATTCCCTTTATATCCATTTCTATTGGATCTTCAACAGTAATAATATTAACACCTTCAACATTTAACTTTTGCAAAAAAGAATACAAAGTAGTTGATTTACCAGTACCAGTAGCACCAGTAACTAAAATAATACCATTTGGGAAACTTAACATTTTTAATATTTTATTATAATTAGTTTCATTAAAATATAAATATTCAATACCTTTTAGACTCATAGAATAGTCCATTACTCTTATTACTATCTTTTCTCCCTTTTTAGTAGGTAGAGAAGATACTCTCAGATCCAAATCTTTACCATCTAAGTTATCTTTAATAGCACCATCTTGAGGTAATCTAGTTTCAGTAATATTCATACCAGCCATTATCTTAATTCTAGTAATGACATTTTGCTTAATATCTAGAGGAAGAAATGTATAATTTCTAAGTTCACCATCAATTCTAAATCTAACAACAATACCATCATCAGTAGGATCAAAATGCAAATCACTTGCTCCAGAATTAATAGCGGTTAATATTAAAGTATTTACAGCATTAACAACAGGCATTTTAGAAAAATCTGTTTTATTTATAATATGATAATTAACATTCTTTAACATATTCTGATTATTTATGTTTTGGTTATTATTAGATGCTAGATTATTATTTTGATTATTATTTTGATTATTATTAGGATTAATATTTTGTTTTTGATTATTTATATTAGAATTAACCTGCATATTAGGAGATATCTGTCCTTTATTACCTTGCATATTTTTCCCTCTTTTCATTCTTCTTTTTAACCTATTGATTTTATTCTATTAATATTATATAATATAATTAATTAAATAGCAAGTAAAAAAATAGTAAAGGAGATTTTTTATGAGAATTAATAGAAAAGGATTTATGCTAGCGGAAGTTATAATAGTTTCAGTAATAATATGTGTAGTTTTAGTATCTTTATTCACTGGAATTAATAGAGTAACAAAAGCCTATGACTTAAGAAACAGATATTATGATGTTAATGCTCTATATATGGCAGAAAAGGCTAATTTATACTTAATTGAAGATAACTCTATTAATACTTTAATTAGTACTAATAGTCCTGTTAAGGTAGAAAACACTAATCTTAATAACGTTATTAGTTTTTATAACAGTGGTAATACTGGTAGTGCAGTAAATATTTATTTTACTCCGTATGACCAAAATAAAGTAGATGATTTAGGAAAATTAACAGGAACAAATCAAACATATAAAGATTTTATAGATTATTTAAGTGGTCATTTAGAATTTAAAGGTGAATATACTTATATGTTAATATCAGAAATATGTAATAGTACTGATGACTGTTACTACTATGGATTAGGAGTGAAATAATATGAAAAAACTAAATAAAAAAGGATATCTAACTATAGAAATAATTTTAGGATCAGTCATTGCCTTTGCTATTGCCTTTTTTCTTATAGAAATTACTGCCAAAATGATAAGTAATAATGATGATACATTTAGAGATACCATAATTACTACAGATAATGCTTTAATAATAAGTGGAGTAAAAGAAGTAGTAGAAAATGCTGGTACTGGGATTATTGAAATTAAATGTGAAAATAATAGTTGCAATATTACTTTTAGTGATGGTGTTAATGGTAAGTTATATATTAAAGAAAATAAGGTAATTTATGAAGAAGATAATGTTGAACAGTATATAAAACAACTAGATAGTAGTTTAACTAATATTACTTTAGATAGTAGTATTAAAGGTAAGCCAGACAATAAAAATAATATATATTTTAAAATTACTGGTAAAAATATATTTTTAGATAAAGAATATAATACAATAATTCCTATAAATACTACAATTGGACCAATAGGAAAAACACCAAGTATTTCTTGTACCAATGGCCATGAAGAATATGGATGGACTAACGAAAAAGGAAAAGGCAGTGTAAATATAAATATTAGTGATGTAGATGGTGACTTTGAAACATTATATTATTCAAAAAATTATTATGATGATATATCAGATTATATTGAAGTTAAGAGTAATTCAATAGAAGGAACAATAATTAAAATAAATAATGCAGAAACTCATGCAATAAAAGTATATGGAAAAGATAAAGCAGGAAATGTCACCAATATTAAAAAATGTTATACAAATTTGGATACATTAAAACCAGTAACACCTTATACTTTAATTTCAAAAAATAGTGATGAGACTTTTGACTTATCAGTATATGGTGATGATAATAATATTGAAAGTATTTCTACAGATTGCTGTACAAATGTAGTTGGAACTACAATAAATTGTGCTGCTAGTAGTTTGTCACATGAAACATTTGAAAGTCAATCATGTACTGTTACTGTAAAACCTATAAACAATAATAAAACTATTGAGTTTTTTACACCTTTTGATAGTTATGATGAAAACAATATAGATGGTGATTATAATATTACTGGTTCTAGTGGCATATATAAATATACAGTTAAAATATATGATGAAAATGGAACTTTTTTGTGTCAAGAAGCTTGTCACCATAGCGATATATATAATTCTGATTATGCAAAATGTGAAAATAGTTGTTATGACTATCATGGCACAAATCATTCCATCAACGAATTTTATTTTGAAGATTGGGCTGGTAATATTTCTGAAAAATTAACAGTAAATGTTATATTTGATTATAAATAATAAAATTTAAGTAATAGAAAAAAATAAGTTATGATATGATACTATTAAATATAAGAGGGTATCTAACTATAGAAAGTACTGCTAAAATGGTAAGTAATAATGATGATACTTTTAGAAATGCCATAATTATTTTAAATAATAATTTAATAATAATCAGTGTAAAAGAAGCAGTAATTAATAGTAGTATAAACTATAATACAGTTTGTTATTTGGAAATTATGAAGTATAGATAGGCAGTAGTAGTAATGGTATAGATGGAAAAAATATAAAATATTATAGATCAAATCCTAATAATTATATATATTTCAATTGTGATGTTCATGACATATATTTGCTATACCTTTAAATTGTTGATAATCATTAGAGTATTTGAATATAAAGAAAAAATGTGAAAGATTAAAGCATTGACAATTTTTTTGATTATATTTTTTATGTTAATGTTCAAATGGTTATAGGTATAAATAAAAGTGACCATCACTTGATTATGATGGCTCTTTAGAGCATCCATATCAAATATTTTTGAATTTAGTATAATGGTATAATTCGACAAAATAATTAAATAAATAGGTATATACTATTTTTGGTGATAAGATGAAAAAGAAGATAAATAAAATAGTAGTACCTATTTTTTTAGCGGTTTTTTGTGGTTTTTTATGTGGTAGATTAATGTTTAGTATATATGAAGAAAAGGGAAGTAGTGTACTTGATTCTAATATTATTTATTTACTTGAAGATAGTACATATAATAATTATGAAGAAATGAAAGCAAATACACTTAGTTCAAATTATATTTATTATGAAGATGATGGTAAATATAATGTAGTAGTAGCACTTACCAAGGAATATGATAATATTGAAAAAATAGAGGGGGTTTATAATAAAAAACTTAAACTTAGAAGGTATTTACTTAATAATAATGAAATTATAAGTAAACTAGATGAATATGATAGAAAACTAAAAGAAACAACTAGCAGTGAAGAAATTAGAAATATAATTATTGATATGATTAACATTTATAAAGATAAAGAAGATATAAAAATGGCTAAAATTAGTTGACTTTTTATGTAAATTAATATAGAATTATATATGTAGTCACGGAGTAGTACTCAAGAGGCTGAAGAGGTGCCCCTGCTAAGGGTATAGAGTGGGAAACTGCTGCGAGAGTTCAAATCTCTCCTACTCCGCCATAATAAAAATTAAGTCCTATAAGGACTTTTTCTTATATAAAGAAGGTGATTTATATGTTTAAGGAAGAACTATCTTTAGTACCACATTTACCAGGCTGTTATCTTATGAAAAATAAAGATAACATAGTTATTTATGTTGGAAAAAGTAAAAACTTAAAAAATAGATTATCTTCTTATTTTAATAGAGAACATACTGGTAAAACAATGATGTTAGTAAGAGAAATAGATCATTTTGAATATATTGTTACTAATACCGAAATGGAAAGTTTATTATTAGAAATTAATTTAATAAAAAAATATAATCCTAAATATAATATTTTATATCGAGATGATAAATCTTATCCATATATAGAACTTACAAATGATAAAGTACCAATACTTAGAATAGTAAGAAGAATTAATGTAAAAAAAATAAAAAATAATTTATTTGGACCATATCCCAATGTAGGAGCAGCCCGCAAAGTAGTAGAGATATTAAATAGAATATATCCACTTAGAAAATGTAAAAACTATGAGAAAAGAGAATGTCTATATTATCATATAGGACAATGTCTAGGATATTGCACAAAGGATATTGATGAAGAAGTTATTAAAGAAATGAAGAAGGAAATAATTTCTTTCTTAAACGGAAATACCAAAGTTTTAACTGATAGAATAACTGAAAAAATGAAGAAGTATTCAGATAATATGGAATATGAAAAAGCTTTAGAATATAAAGATTTACTTGATTATATTAATATTACAACCGAAAGACAAAAAGTAGATTTAGATAACAGTGTTAATATAGATGTAGCTTCTTATTATGCGAAGGATAACTATATCAGTATTCAAATTCTATTTATAAGAGGAGGTAAACTCTTAGATAGAAATCGAAATATATTTCCAATGATAGATACTGAAGAAGAAGAATTTTCAAGATACTTATCAGAGTTTTATAGTAAAAATGTATCTATGCCTAAAGAAGTATTAGTACCTGATGTTATAGATAAAGAAGTATTTGAAGAAGTATTTAAAATTAAGTTTATAACTCCAATAAAAGGAGAAAGAAAAAGAATACTAGATCTTGCTTATGATAATGCTAGAATCTATTATGAAGAACAAATGACTTATATTAAGAGAGACGAAGACAAGATAACAAATGCCTTAAATGAATTAAAAGAAAAATTAAAAATAGATAGTGTAGATAGAATAGAATTATTTGATAACTCTAATTTATTTGGTACCTTTAATGTATCTGGTATGGTAGTATTTGTCCTGGGAAAGCCATCAAAAAAAGATTATCGTAAATTTAAAATAACTAATGATAAAAATGATGATTATTCAACTATGAGAGAAGTAATTTATCGAAGATATTTTAGAGTACTTAAAGATAATTTAGAAAAGCCTAATTTAATTATTGTTGATGGTGGTATAGGACAAATTAATGTTGCTAGGGAAGTAATAAATAGCTTAGGACTTAATATACCAGTATGTGGTTTAAAAAAAGATGATAAACATAGTACCAATGTTCTTTTAGGTCTTGATGAAGTAGAAGAAATAAAAATAGATAAAAGAAGTGATTTATTTTTGCTTTTAACTAAAATGCAGACAGAAGTACATAATTTTACAATTAGTTATCACAAACAAATAAGAAGTAAAGGAGCACTATCAGGAGTACTAGATAATATTGATGGAATAGGGGAAGTAAGAAAAAATAAATTACTAAAGAAATATAAAACAATATCTAAAATGAAAGAAGCAAGTATCGAAGAATTAGAAGAAATATTACCTAAGAATGTAGCAGTAATGTTTAAGGAGTTTTTAAATAACTATGATAATTCCAAATAAAATAATTTTTTTAGATATTGATGGAGTATTAAATAGTAATAAATATTTTACTAGTAGAGAATATTATTATAAAGAACATAAAAAAATAGAATATACATTAGAAGATACTATAAAAAGACAATTATATGATATAGATATGAATAAATTAGAATTACTTCTAAAAGTAGTAAAAATAACTACTGCTAAAATAGTAATAACTTCTTCTTGGCGAAGATTAAGTATTTATCCATATATAAAAAAATATCTAATAGAAGTAGGTCTACCCATTATTGGAGAAACACCTTATATAGAAGGAAATAGAGGAGAAGAAATAAGATATTATTTAAAAAATAATAAAGTAGATAGTTTTGTAATATTAGATGATGAAATATTTAAAGATTTTAATGAATTAATAAATAATTTAGTAAAAACAAGTTTCTATGAAGAAGGTTTAACGATAGATAGTTGTAATGAAATAATTAAAAGATTAAAAAAAGAGAGGAAGATGTAAAATGAAGTTTGTAGTAGACAAAAAGTTTTTTGAGAAAGTAGATAATGCTTGTTTTGGCGTTATCATAGCAAGGGGAATAGATAATACTAAAAAATATGATTTTATAGAAAAAATGCTTGCTGATGAAATTATTAGTATTGAAGAAGAATATAGAGATAAAAAAGTTAAAGAATTACCAGAAATAGAATTATATAGAGAAGCATTTAGAAAATTAGATATTAATCCTAATAAATACATGTGTTCTATAGAAGCATTAGTAAGTAGAACAGTAAAATCTAAATATGTTCCTAATATTAATCCAATAGTGGATTTAGGAAATGCATTATCTTTAAAATATAGAATTCCTTTAGGTATTCATGATATTGATAGATTTAGTGGAGATATTGAAATTAGATTTGCTAATGAAAACGATAAGTTTATACCTTTTGGAGGAGAAGGTTATGATAATCCAGATATTGGAGAAGTAATTTATGTAAGTGGCAATGATGTTAAAACAAGAAGATGGACTTGGAGACAAGGAGAAAATAGTAAAGTAGATGAGACTATTAAGAATGCCTTTATTCCTTTAGATGGATTTACTGAAAATAAAGAAAATATATTAAAATTACAAAAAGAATTCAGTGATATTCTAACTAGTATGGGAGTAGAATGCACTTTAGGATTTATTGATAAAGATCATAATGAATTTGAATTTTAAAACTACAATTTAAGTAGTTTTTTTCTTATTCAAATATTGACTATATTTACATAAAATGTCATGATACTGGAGCAGGAGGGGTTAGGTTGAAAATTATAGAAAGTAGTAAATATAAAATAGATTTAAAAAAAATTAGAAAATTAAAAAATAATATTTTAATTTAGAGACCTTAGGCTCTAAATTACGATAAAAGACCCTAGACTTTTATCGCATAAAGAATAAAAAATAGTAAAAAAATAGATAAAAATAAAGAAAAAACTCTTAAAATATTGACAAAAACATAAAATAATAGTAAAATCATAATCGGTACATTTTGTTGGAGGATATTAGGTATTGGGACCACTTAATATTTGAAAACTAATCTATAAAATATAAAGGAGAAAAGGAAAAATGAAAACTACATTTATGCAATCAAAAGAAACAGTTAATAGAAATTGGTATGTTATTGATGCAAAAGATATTCCTTTAGGAAGAGTAGCTAGTAAAGCTGCTACTATATTAAGAGGAAAACACAAAGTAACTTATACCCCTCATGTTGACTGCGGAGACTATGTTATTATTGTTAATGCTGATAAAGTTGCCTTAACAGGAAATAAATTAGAAGGAAAGATTTATTATGATCACTCTAGATATGTTGGTGGTTTAAGAGAAAGAACTGCTAAAGAAATGAGAGAAAATTATCCAGTTGAAATGGTTGAAAGAGCAGTAAAAGGAATGCTTCCACATAATAGACTTGGAAGAGCAATGTATAAAAAATTATTTGTATATGCTGGTGAAGATCACAAGCATGCTGCACAAAAGCCACAAGTATTAGAAATGGGAGGTAACAAATAATGGCTAAAGAAAAAAGAAGTTTCTATGGAACAGGTAGAAGAAAAGGATCTGTAGCTAAAGTTACATTAACTCCAGGTACTGGTAAAATTACTGTTAATGGTAGAGATGTTAATGAATATATGCCATACGATGTATTAGTTATGGATTTAAAACAACCACTAGTAGTAACTGGTAACGAAAAAACATTTGACGTTAATGCTGATGTTTTTGGTGGTGGTTTTTCAGGACAAACTGGTGCTATCAGACTTGGTATTACAAGAGCATTACTTGTTTATGATGAAGCAAATGAAGCAAATGAAGATTCATATAGAAAAATTCTTAAAGCAAATGGATTTATAACTAGAGATCCTAGAGTTAAAGAAAGAAAGAAATATGGTCTTAAAGGTGCTAGAAGAGCTCCACAATTTAGTAAGAGATAATTTAAGAGAAGTTACATTAATTGTAACTT
>CAMFBT010000025.1 GCA_945948625.1 uncultured Mycoplasmatota bacterium
TTATATTAACTAAATAATATTTTTTCACTTTTATACATTTTATTTATGAATAGAAGTAATAATATTATATATATTATTGAAGTGACTATAATTATTATTATGTTATTTGTATTTATAGTTCCAGTTAGGATGTTATTTACTACTACTGTGTGATTTATTATGGGAACAAAGGATAAAGTTCCACTTATATTTATATTTAACATTTCTAGAAACATTGGAATACAAGTTACTAAACTAATTGGAGTAAGAGCACTTTGTGCTTCTTTAAATGATTTAGTAAAACTTGCTATGGTTATACATACTCCTGATATAAATAAAGTATAGAATATTAAAATTAATATTGTTAATGATATTGTTTTAATATTTATGTTAAATATTACATTATCATAAATAGTAAAGTTATTTTTAACAAAATATAATGATATTATTGATAAGAATACTCCAATTAAAAGGGTTACTAAACCAGATAATGATATTGCTAAATATTTACCCAATATTAATTCTTTTCTATCTACTGGAAATGTTAATATTGTCTCTAAGGTTCCTCTTTCTTTTTCACCAGCAGTACTATCAGTGGAAGTATAAATACAACTTAATGTTATAGCCATTATTGTAAAGGTAATTGCCATTAATATTATTTGATTACCAAATAAACTTTCCCCTTTTATTTCATTTATATTATAATTTATATTATTATATACTTTATTTAGATCTATATTATTACTTACTAAGTAATTTTGACCTAGATAATTATTATAACTATCTAAATATGTTGTAATATAAGTAATTACTATACTACCATCTTCACTTTGAGTATTAGCATATATATTATAGCTATTATTATCTTTTATAATATAAGCAATTATCTTTTTACTTTTATATGCTTCTTTTAATTCATCTATATTATTATATATAGTAGTTTTAACTTCTTTATTAAGCATTTCTTTTTCTATACTAGTTAATTCATAATTAAGACCTATATTATAGGTTTTATCGTCTTTATTTATAGTTAATTCTTCATAGATATAAGACATTAATATTACAAATATTGGAATAAATAAAGGAGTTAAAGACATCATAAGTAGTGATTTTTTATCTCTTATTATTAGTTTTAATTCTTTTTTTAAAGTAGTTAATATATTATTCATTAGTAATACCTCCAGTTAAGACAAAGAAAGCATCTCTAAGATTATTAGTTTTGGTTTTCTTTTTTATTTCTTCTGGTGAACCAATAATTATTATTTTTCCTCTATTCACAAGTATTACTCTATCACATATATTATCTGCTTCTTCCATATAGTGGGTAGAATATAATATGCATTTTTGTTTTTCTTTCTCTTCTTTTATGGTATCTAATATTACTTTACTTGATATGATATCTAATCCACTAGTAGGTTCATCTAAAATATAATATTTTGGATTATGCATTAGACATCTTGCAATACTTACTCTTTGTATTTGACCAGTAGATAGATTACCAATTTTTTGATATAAAAATGATTCCATATCAAATATATTTACTAGTTCTTTAATCCTTTTTTCAATATTATTTTTATTCATATTATAATATTTACCACACATAATAAGTAATTCATAGGCACTTAAATCTTTATATAATTTGGTATTACCAGTTAAAAAGGCTACTTTCTTCTTTATTTCTATTTCGTTATCTTTATAATTTAAATTATCAATAGTTATTTTTCCAGAAGTTGGTGTCATTATACCTGCGATCATTCTAAGTAATGTTGTCTTACCTGCTCCATTTGGTCCTAATATTCCTAATATTTCCCCATCATATGCAGTAAAACTAATATCATTATCAGCATAGAATTCTATCTTCTTTTTATTTTTACCTAATTTAATAAACTTCTTATTTACATTTTCTACTTTTATCATAATACCTCCTAGTTAATTATATAATAACCTATGTATTATGGCAATAGAAAAAGTAGATTATCTCTACTTATTCATTTAATCCATCTATACAATTATCATATATCCATTTCTTTATTTGCTACTAAATTGACTACTCTTTTGTTACCATCTAAAAACATTCTCCTCTATCTCTATATTCTCCTAGTGGTTCTATATTTTGCCCTTTACATACTTGAAAATGAATTTTTTTAATATAATTCATAGTTAGTTCTTTATCTATGATATTTTACCTGTATTTACATTATTTATAAAATCGACAGTATCTGCAAATGTGACTGCTATTCCTTCTAAGTTAGCACTTTTATAAAGGTTATCTATTAGTTTTCTTTTTGCAAATAATATATTATCTTCTTTGGTCATATTATATTTATTTTTCATAATCTCACTCCTATAAATATTTTTAAATATTATTTTATTCTTTTTCTATTATGTTGTTCATTTATATTTTTTAAATCTTCTTTTAAAAATATTATAAAAGATTTCATTATGCTATTTATATTTTTATTTAATACATCTGTTAATCCTTTTGTCTTATAATTATTATTTTCTAATATGTTTATCTTATCTATAGTACTATAAATATGTTTTACTGATATATCTACATAGTTATATATTCTAAGTAAGCTATTTTCTTCTAAAGATATAATAGAATTATTACTTAATTTATTATCATAAAATGATATTATTCTTTCTATAAATATCTTTTTTTCTTCTTCATTAATTATATTAGAATTTAATATATATATTAAATATATACTAATGTAATACTCTTTATATAATAAATCTTTATTTAATTTTCTTTCTTCATATATTTTAGTTATATTTCTATATGTTTTATATACTTTGACTGAAGTAGTATATTTTTGTATGTTTTTTATATATTTTATAATACTTTTAGGTACTTCTATTTTATCACTATCTATTATACTAGGATTTATATCTATAAATAAACTTTTAAATAATTCTATATTATCTATCATAATTATTCCTTTCTATTATATTTTTAATTTTCCCTTTATTATTAATGATTATATAAAGTTTCTGTTTGCTATATATAATATCATATTTTTCTAGAATGTCAATTTTTAATCCCTTAAAATATTATTTTTGATAGAGACCTTAGGCTCTATCAAACCATGAGAGACTATAGGCTCGAATGGATAAAAAGAAAAGAAGTATTACTTCTCTAACATTATAGTTACTGGACCATCATTTATAAGAGATACTTTCATATCTGCTCCAAAGATACCAGTTCCTACTTCAATACCCTTTTCTCTTAATTTATTATTAAATTCATCATATAATAAAATGGCTTTATCTCCTCCTAGTGCTTTGATATATGATGGTCTTCTTCCTTTTGAAGCATCTCCATATAAAGTAAACTGACTTATTGATAAAATATTACCCTTTATATCTAATAGACTCTTATTCATTACATCATTTTCATCTTCAAATATTCTTAGATTTATTACTTTATCTACCATCCAGTCTATTTCTTTAGATGAATCTCCTTCAGTAAATCCTACTAGTAACATTAGTCCTCTATCTGATGTTCCTACTACTTTGCCATCTACTTCAACACTTGATTTTAATACTCTTTGTACTAATACTTTCATTATTTTACCTCTCTTTCTACTTTCTGAATAAAGTTTAGATTTAATAAATCGTTCATAAACTTTTCTAATTTTTCTTTATTTTCTACAAGTACTGTCATTCTATATACTTTATATCTACTTTTATTTATTGTTGATATACTGTCTATTATCATATTATTTGAAGATGCTTTAGTAATTATTTCTAATAGGTTATCATAAGTATTTGTATATACTAAGATATCTGATGGATACTTCTTTTCTACTTTATCATTCCATTTTACATTTATTAGTCTTTCATCAGTATCAATTATATTATGACAATTAGTTCTATGTACTGTTATTCCTGATCCTCTTGTTATATATCCTATTATGTTATCTCCAGGAAGTGGTTTACAACAACTACTTAAACTTGCTTTTATTTCATGCATTCCTTCTACTAAAACATCATTACTAGTGTTTACTTCTTTATAATATGTTGTTTCATTTATCTTTGTTGCTAAATCTTTTTCTTCTTTTACACTATTATTTTTTGTTATTATTTTAATTACTCCTTGAGCTGTATTCTTACCTGTTGCTATATTTATATATAATTCATCTATATCTTTTAATTTTAATTCGTTTAGTATTATATCAATATTTTTATTTGATAGAAATTCGCTTATACTTAATTCTTCTTTTCTAAGTTCTTTTTCTAATAATTCTGTTCCTTTTTCTATATTTTCATCTTTTTCTAATTTACTATAGTAACTTTTTATTTTATTTCTGGCTCCATTTGTAACTACAAAGTTTAACCAATCTTTACTAGGCTTTGATGCTTTGTTTGTATTTACTTTAATGATATCTCCAGTTGATAATTTATAGTCTAATGGTACTATATTATCATTTACTATTGCTCCTACTATTTTGTCTCCTACTTCACTATGTACTTTATATGCAAAATCTACTGGTGTAGAAGAAGTTGGTAATTCTATTACATCTCCTTTAGGGGTATATACATATATAACATCATTAGATAAGATATCTTTTTTTACTGATGTTATAAATTCTTCTGGTGTTGTTGTCTCTTCATTTAATTCAATAATATTTCTAAATATTTGTAATTTTTGTTCTATAGCATCTTTAGCAGATTTTGTTCCATCTTTATGTTCTTTATATGACCAGTGTGATGCAATACCATATTCTGCTATTTTATCCATTTCATATGTTCTTATTTGTATTTCAAATAGATTACCATCTATTCCAAATACTGTTGTATGAAGTGATTGATATAAGTTAGTTTTAGGCATTGCTATATAATCTTTAAATCTTTTTGGTACTGGCTTGTATTTTGAATGAATAAGACCTAATGCTAAATAACAATCTTGTTCTGTATCAACGAATACTCTTAATGCTAATATGTCATATATATCATCAAATCTTTTTCCTTTAGACATTTTATTATATATACTATATATACTTTTACTTCTTCCTTTTATTTCATGAGATATATTATGATCATTTAATAGTTCAGATACTTCGTTTATCATTTTACTTATTGCTTCGTCTCTCTCTGATTTCTTTTGATTTAGTTTTTCTACTATATCAAAATATGCTTCTGGTTTTAAATAACGAAGTGATAAATCTTCTAGTTCACTCTTTATTTTATATATTCCAAGTCTATGTGCTACTGGGGTTAATATTTCTAGTGTTTCTTTTGCTTTTTTCTTTTGCTTTTCTACTGATAAGACATTAATTGTTCGCATATTATGAAGTCGATCTGCTAGTTTTATTATTAAAACTCTAGGGTCTTCGGATAAACCTACTAGTATTTTTCTTTGATTGGCAGCACTAGCTTCGGTATCTGAACTAAAGTTTAATTTGTTTATTTTTGTTACTCCATCTACAAGTAATGCTACTTCACTACCAAAAAGTTTTTCTATTTCTTCTTTAGTTGCATCTGAATCTTCAATGGTATCATGTAAAAGTGCTGCTGCCATACATGGTGCATCCGCGGATACATCGGTTAATATTAATGCTACATTAAGGGGATGTAAAATGTAATCATCTCCTGATATTCTCTTTTGTCCAAAATGTTTTTTTTCAGCATAGTTATATGCTTTTTTGATTAGTTCTATGTTTTCTTCATTATTGTTATATTTTTTAAATTTATCTATTAAATCATCTATTGTTATATTTATAGTCTTTGTACTCATACTTTTCACCTACCTTTTAAGATGATTATATTAAGTGAACTTACAAGAAATACTTGCAAGTTCACTATTTTATTATTAACAATTTATTCCTTTTATTCTTATTTCTTCCTTTTCTTCTTTTTCTTTAGTTATTTTTTGTGGTTTTGATAATCTTCTTTTTTCTAATATTAATAATAGACTATTTGATATATATATTGATGAGAAGACTCCTGCTACAAATCCCACTAATAAGGCAATATCAAAGTTTAATATTTCGGTTGATCCGAATATGATTAAACATATTATTGGTACTATTGTAGTGGCAGTTGTGATTATTGTTCTAAAGAATGTTAATCTTACTGAATTATTTATTAGTTCTGGTAATTCTTCTTTAGTTACATTATTTTTAGAATTATAATTTCTTCTTATCATATCAAATGTTACAATTGTATCATTTATTGAGTATCCTATAATTGTAAGAATAGCCGCTATAAAAACTGAGTCTATTTGTAATTTAAAGATACCAAAAAATATTAATGTTATTAAAGCATCATGGATTAATGCTACTATTCCACTTATTGCATAATTCATTCTAAATCTAAAACTTACATAAATTATTATTCCAATTAATGATATTAGAACTGCTAGAAGAGCATTCTTTATTAATTCTTTTTTTACTAAATCTGATACTACATAGATATTTGAAGATACATTATATTCATTTTCTAATTTATCTTCTAGTGCTTTTATTTCTTCTTTAGTTAGTTTTTCATTAATTACTATTGTTGATCCATCTTTTGCTTTATCTATTTTATTTACACTATATTCTCCTAAATCTATATCTTTAGTAGTGTTAACACTAATACTAGTTCCTCCAGTAAAATCTACTGCTAAATTAAAGTGTGTTACTAATGAATATGTAAGACCACCTATTATTATTAATAGTACTACTGGTAAAATTATTCTTCTTGATTTTATAAAATCTATCTTTTTAAATGGTATTCTTATTTCTTTACTTGGCATTATTTTCTTTTTAGAAAGACCTATAAATAGATTTATTTTATCATCAAAGAATCCAGTCTTTGCAAATAGCATTATTATTGTTTTTGATAAGAATACTAGTACTATAATAGTTAATAATATATTTATAATTAACATTGTAGCAAATCCTTTGACACTAGATTGTCCTAGAATAAATAATATTATTGCAACAATAATTGTAGTAATATTAGCATCTAATATACTTGACAATGATTCTTTATTACCTAATGTTACTGCTTCATTTAATTTTTTTCCTATTTTTAATTGGTCTTTTATTCTTTCAAAACTAATTACTGATGCATCTACTGCCATACCAATACCTAGAAGCATTGCTGCTATTCCAGGTAATGTTAATGTTCCTTCTATTAAATAAAATACTAAGAAAGATAACATTGTATATAGTATTAGCATTGTTCCTGCTACAAAGCCACTAAAGTGATATATTATAGTAAGAATTAATAATACTAAGATAATTCCTATTATACCCGCTACTAAGGTTTTATTAAGAGCGGTCTCTCCATATGTTGCTTCTACTGTTCTAGATGATATTTCATTTAATTTTGTTGGAAGTGATCCTGAATTTATTAATTCTACTAATGATGTTGCTTCTTCAATAGTAAAATTACCTTGAATTATTACATCACTAGCAAATGCTTTTTCTACTCTAGCAGCAGATAAACATCTTGATGTTGAAAGAGAACCACAATTATCTTTTTCTTTACTAAATGAATCTTTATTTTCATCAAAATCTAACCATATTACTATTAGATTATTATTCATATCTTTTACTTTATTTGTTACATTATAAAACTTATCTGTATCTTTTATTGATAAACTAACGGCTGGTCTTCCATATTGATCTGTTGTTACTTTAGCAGATCCTCCTAATACATCAGAAGTCATAAGTAAATTGTCATTATAATCTCTAAATGATAAAACTGCTGTTGAAGATATTATTTCTCTTGCTTCTTCTTTGTTTTTAATACCTGCTAGTGCTATTCTAATACGATTATCATCTTCAATTGCTATTTCTGGTTCATTTACTCCAAGTATATCTACTCTTTTTAGTATTGCTTTATATGTATTATAGACCATATCTTTAGTTAATTTATTTCCATCTAATGGTTCTATTTCATACAATACTTCAAAACCTCCTTGAAGATCTAATCCGTAATTTATATTTTTAAATATTGGTATACATAAATATGCACTTCCAAATAGTACTAATAATACAATAAATGTTCCTATTAATATTTTTAATTTATTATTTTTATTTTTTTCTTTATTTTGTTTTTTCTTCATAGTGATTTTCCTTTCTTTTTATTATTCGATAATAAACCTTTCTTCTTTTTTGATGTGTTCTTTTAAAAATAAGTCTACTTTATTTATATCTACATCTATTATATCATTTACCATTTCTGATATAGAAAGATTTTTAGTTTTAATCCATTTATTTATTTTTAAATAATTCCATATGTCGACCATTTTTATATAATTGTATTCTTCATTTATCATTCTAAGTTTAACATTAAATGCTCCTCTTAGACTATTAAATAATTCTTCTTCACTTTTGTACTCCATCACATCACCATTATTATTGTATCACATAATTAACAAAAGGAAAAGAAAAAACAACCAATTTATGGTTGCTATCTTACTCCAAATCTTTTTTTTCAAATAATAATTCTATATCAATATCTAAAGCTTCTGCAATATTACTAACAGCATCTAATGAAAAGTTTTTTTTACTATTTGGTGCTTCTATTCTTCTTATAAATTCGTGAGAGTATTCTGTCTTTTCTGCTAATTCGGCTTGTGTCATTTTTTTAATTTTGCGATAATATTTAATATTTTTTGCTACTATCTCATAAACATCATAATTTTTATCTTTTTTTCTCTTCATAAGATATCACCTTGATTTTATTTTCTCACAAAAATAAACTTTTTTATGTAAACTATTTGGTTACATTTTTAAGATAAAATGCTTATTTAGGCGACATTTTGGTAATTATTTCTAATTCTTTTTAGTGTCTTTTTCTCTGTACGAGAGACTTCTACTTGATTCATTCCTAATAGAGAAGCTACTTCACTTTGGGTTTTATCTTCAAAATATCTTAAATATATTAATTCTTTATATGGACTTTCTAATTTATCTATTTCTTCATTTAGCAAAAGATAATCTATGTTATAGTAGTCTTTATTATCACTTATTGTATCAAATATTGTTATTTCTTTACCATCATTATAAAGTACTCTATCTAAACTATCTATTTTAGTCATAGAATTATTTACAGTATCTATGATATATGGATCTATCTCTAAGAATGATGATAATTCATATGTAGTTGGTTCTTTCATTAATTCTTGAGCTAATATACTTCTAGCAGTATTGATCTTTTTATATAATTTTATATAGTCTTTTGATACTTTTATATTTTTATAATTATTTATATAATTATATATTTCTCCATATATATATTTATAGGCATAAGTAGAAAACTTAGTATTTCTATTTTTTTTATAATTGTTATAAGCTTTTATTACTCCTATTACTCCTACTTGATATAAGTCTTCTCTATCATAATTATTAAAATATTTCTTTATTATCATATAAATTAGACCACTACTAGAAGATATTACTTCTTCATATTTATTCATTAAATCATCCTTTCAAATAATTTAAATGCATCATACTCTCTATTTATTTTTGGTATATCTTTTAGTAATTTTTTAGATATGTTAAACTTATCACAGATTATAAACTTATTATTATTTTTTTCATATAGTTTATATATTTTGTTTAGATATTTGATACTATAAGTATCTATTGAATACATATCATCAATATTTAAGACAATATATTTAAAATCTCTATCTATTACTCCTCTAATGGTACTTTTATTTAGGTCTCCCTTTACTCTAATAAAAAGAATACCTTTTCTAAACTCCATATTTGTTTTTAACAATTTTTTCACCTTCCTTTTATAATTTAGCATATTTTATTTTTTTAATATACAGATTCGACAAAACTAGATAAATATATTAGTCGACATTTTTTTAATTTTTTCTTATACATTAATTAAACCTCCTTTATATAATAATTCAAATTTTTTTTTATTTTTTTCCAAATATCTTAATTATTTAAATAAAAAAAAAGAAATCTAAAACTTTAGATCTCCTCCTACTACTTCTTTTAGGTTTCTTAAATAGACAGTAAAGATATTAGCTTTTTCTATATTTTCTTTTACTGTAGCATCAATTGTAGATATTACTTTGCCTTCTTCAATTATGTCTATTGTACCTACTTTGTCTCCTTTTTTTACTGGTGCTATTATTTTATTTATATTTGTTTTATAAGTTATGTTTTTTATTTCTTCATTTTTTTTATTTAAAATTGTTATACTCTCTTTTGGTACTATTTCTGTAGTTAGTTTTTTTCCTAATTCTACTTTTTGCTTCTCAATTGTGGTTTTTTCATCTAAAATAGTTTGAACCATATAGACATTAAAACCATAATCTAACATTTTTGATGTATCAGCACTTCTTTTATTTGTATCTTCTTCCTTCATTACTACTGTTATTAATCTCATATTATCTTTTTTCATCGTAGCTGTTAAACAATATCCGGCTTCTTTTGTAAATCCTGTTTTTAGTCCATCTACTCCTTCTTTAAATCTTACTAAACGATTAGTATTTACTAACCAGAATGGGCTCTTTGTATCTTTTCTTAAATAATCTTCATAAGTAGAAGTAAATTCTAATATTTTTTCATGTTTTACTAATTCTTTGGCTATTAAACTCATATCGTATGCTGATGAATAATGATTATCTTCAGTTAGTCCAGTTGAATTTACAAAGTTAGTATTTTTAAGTCCTAAATCTTTTGCTCTTGTATTCATTCTTTTAACGAATGATTCTTCACTACCAGATATTCTTTCCGCTAAAGCAACTACGGCATCATTTCCTGAAGCTATGGCTATGCCTTTTAATAAATCTGTAACACTCATTTTTTCTCCAGCTTTTAGAAATATTTGACTACCACCCATACTTGATGCTCTTTCTGATGTTGTTATCATTTCATCCCATTTTAAATTACCATTTTCTATTTCTTCTATAATTATCAGCATACTCATCATCTTAGTCATTGATGCTGGAGCTAATTTTTCATCTTTATTTTTTTGAAATAGTATTTCTCCAGTGGAGGCTTCAATCATAATCGCAGATGTTGCATTTGGTGCTAGATCTTCTACTTCCTCTGCTTTTATTATTGGAATACAAAATAGAAATAAGAAAAGTATTAATATTTTTTTCATTACATAATCACCTAGTAAAAACTATGTTACTACTAAAGTAATTATAACAAAATATTAATACTTATTTATTTTCCTTTACATATTGGTTCTTGTATTTGGCCCATACCTTGTTTATCTGTTTCTTTTATTTCTAATGATACTTGTAATTTAGGATTTTCTCTATTACTTTGATTAGCAAGTTCAGTAGAACTAATATAACTTAATGCATCACTTATATCATTTATTATACCTGTACCTTTTATAGTATAAGTAAATTCATAATATTTATCTTCAGTTAATTCTTTTTTTAATCTAGTAGGAATTATATGTGTAAATGCTCCATGACTTTGATAAGAATCTACTACAACGTAGGATAATTCTGGTACTTCTGCTATATAACCATCAAGTAAATCTACCACTCTATATGTTCTAGTAAATGAACAATCATATTCTAATTCTTTAGAGGTATTACTTTCTTTATTTGAAGTTTCATTATTATTACTCGCTGTTTCATTACTGTTTTGTAATTTATGATTTTGATTATTTAGATAAATATTACATCCAATTAAACCTATTATTACTACGATACAAACTAATAAAAGTCTTCTGTCATTATTCATTATTTTCCTCCTTATTATACCTATAATATATCATATTTATTGTTATTATGCAATATTATTTTAAAATATAGGTAAAAAATAATGTCAAAATATTTAGTCTTGAGTAAAATATATTAGATATCGTAAAGGAGGTATATATATGTATTATTACGGTGGATATTCTGGAGGTTATGGCAATAGTTGTTCATGTGGTTGTTCTAACAATATGAATTATGCATACCCTTCATATGGCTATGGATATGGTGGCTACGGCTATGGAAATAGTGCTGCAATTATATTAGTATTATTTATTTTACTTGTTATTATAATTGGTACTAGAATTGTAAATTAATT
>CAMFBT010000026.1 GCA_945948625.1 uncultured Mycoplasmatota bacterium
GTATATAAATGTATATAATATCCAAGTACAAAATCATCATCTAAATAATATTTATATTTATTTAAAAACTTTTCTAAATTAGGAATATTATTATCTATATCATCTAAAAAATGACTATAATATTTAGATTCACCAATTAATTTAGAAATATCTGGAGCAATAGTACCTATTAAAAGTTTTCTATCATCCCTTTTAAGTACCTTATTAATTTCATTTGCCACACATATATGTATTACAGAAGAAGCCATTATCTAGTTCCCTTTCTACCTTTTTCCTTAACTAAATCAGCAAGTTTATCTTCAGTATAAATAGCAAGTTCTAATTGACTATTAAGTTTATCTTCAGTACTAGTATCAGGTATAATCCTATTTGCCATAGTTTGATACATAGTATTATCATTATTATTTTTCTTGACAAATACACCCATTATATTATATATATTATCTTTAATATGCTTTAAAACTATTCTTACTTGATCTCTTTTTAATTCTGAAAAACGAATTAATCTCTTATTATTTGTAAGCTTTTTATACTCTTTTTTAGCAATAGTTCCATCTTTAAATTTATTAATTAAATCTAATACTGTATCATAATATTCCTTAGGAACATCATCAATATCTTTAATAATCTTTGCATTAGTAGGATTAGAAGGTGATGCAGAATATATAAATCTTTTAGTTACTTTTAACTCATTAATTTCTTCAGGAGTAAGTTCATCTTCCTCTTCTTCATCAATAATAAAATCATTAATTTTATTATAAAAATCTCTTACTATTAAATATTTATTTAAATTAATATAATAATCTTTAATAATTTCTTTTATATTACTTCTCAAAGCATGAGTATCTTTTTCTAATAATAATTGATAATAAATAATTAACTCACTATTATAATTATTTAAAATTTTAACAATAATATAGTTATATTCATTATTTTCTAAATCATATTTTCTATAACTATCAAGTAACTCTATTATTTTATCTTTTTCAGTATATTTAAGAGTATTTATAATTTGATTAGTAAACCTATCCAAAGATGCTTTTCTTTCTATATCTACTTCCGGTTCTGATATAACTTCATATCCAGCATTTAAAATATTAGGAATTTCGTTATAAATATTCTTAGTATTTTTTTCTTCATCTTTATTACCACTTTTTTGTGTAGCTAATATTCTATTATATAAATCAATATCATTTATACATAAAACAGCTTCCTTAGAAGAAATTACTCCTGATGTTTCATAATAACTAATAATTACTTTTAAATCACTAACCACATATCTACTATCTTCAATAGGATTATTATATTTAAATGATAGTTTAGCTCTTCTAGCAGAACTTACTATATTTCTATTTCTTTTAATTCTATTTTTTAATGATTCAAGTTCTTCTAAAATCTTATTATAATCCCTACGAATAAGTAAAGAAAAAGAACGATATTCATTAACTTTATTATAATTGTCATTTTTCATTCTAGATAATAATTTATAAAATTCTTTCTCATATATATTATCATTATATATACTATTTAAAAGTAGAACTATACAAAATGTATTATTTTCTAAATCATCATAACTATTATCAAAATATGATAATAATTCTTTATATAATTCACTCTTAGTCACTTTATCTTCATATTCTAGTTTTAAATTTTCATATTCTTCAATATATTTATCTAATAGTTCTTTTAATTTACTTTGCATCATATCACTCCTTACAACTATAATAATTGTATCAAATTTCAAACGAAAAGTCATTAATTTTATTTTAAATATTTCATATTTTACACTGCTTAAAATATAAAAGAGATTGTAATATTACTAATTGTATTATCACAAGTCTTTTAATTTTTCAAATTTTTCTGGTAAATGCATTATTGATAATAATTGATTTCTATTAAGTGAACCAATTTCTTCATCATATTTAGTTATTAAACTTGATAAATTATCTATTAAACTATTAAACTTATCTTTACTTGAAAATAACTTAATAGATATTAAAATAGCAAATAAATCTTTTTTACCTTGTATTATATTATTATTTTTATCTGTTTTTAAATTAAATTCTTGATGATATTTAGTTGTTTTAATACCTAATTTATCATCTATAAAAGATAAAAGTATATCATCATGACAACATATATTTCTTACTCTAACAAGTAATCTTAACATATTGGCAACTTCACTACTATTTATTCTTTCATTAGTTAATTTATTTTTCATATAATCTTTATCATTGTTTTTTGATACATAAAACATATCACGAATCATACCAAATGATAATATTTTCATATAAACCCATAATGGAATAAATGAATGATTATTTCTATAAAACATAACAGCTTTATTTTTATTACCAAAATCATTTAGTTGTTTATCTAAATTAGATAATGTATCATTTAAATAATTATTTGATAAATCATAATTATTACTATCTAATATATCATTAACTTTAAAACCATATCTATAACTATAATTATTAATATAAATTGTTTTTAATTTTTGTTCTATTTCAAGTATAGGATCTAGAACAATTAACTTTAACATCTTATCAAAAATATACAATGAATATATATCTTCAAAAGAAGTATTATCTTTATAAGTTCCATCATTGTTTTTAAAAGCAAACTTATAACCCATAATAAAATAATAATTATTGGTTTCTAAAATATTTCTAACATTATTTTCATTTTTAATATTTATATTTTTAGATTTAATATTATTTATTAATTTATCAATCGTTAAAAAAGTTTTTTCTGACATATAATGATCACCGTAATCATTATAACAGAAAAAGACACAAAAGAATAATCTTTTGTGTGCTCACTTGCAGGAAATTACATTCCTACACTAATAATATATTCAAATATTGAATAAACATACAAAAAAGACTGGAAGGCCGTAGTCTTTTCCAGTGCTCACGATTAAATAATATCAAAATTTTATGATTTTGTCAATTATTTTTTGAAAAAGTCACATAGTATTAAGGATTTGAAGTAATTTCCAAACCACAATAATAATCTAGTATAGTTCCTTATTAAATCAGCTTTTTCTTTTCATGTATATTCTTTCCATGTATAAATATTTTCTTCATACTCCTTTGGATAAACTGTTTTATTTATATAATCTATATCTCTCTTAATCAATATATCTTCTGGTGTAAATCTTAACTCATTGCATACTTCACCATATTCTTTGATTAACAAACAAATACCAACTTCTTTTAGAAATTGGTATTTGTTTTATCACAATCTCATTAATTATATTCTTTTAAGTTTAATCTATATTATTAATAAAACATTATCATTAAACTTTTTTACCTCATCCAATTACAATTATATACCATTTTTTCTTCTTTTTAAATAAATTACATTAAAATGGTGCCAAATGTAAGAATCGAACTTACCTCTAGGCATTACGAGGGCCTTGTTCTACCACTAAACTAATTTGGCATAACTTTCTATATAATTATAACAAAAATTATAATATATAGAAAGATTTTTTAATTTATTTTTTCTAAAGTATCATTAATAATTGAATATAAATAAATCGATACTTTTTTATTGAATACTTTTTCTATATATTTCTTATAACCATTTAATTGTTTTAAATAAGCTTCATCACTAATATTTTTTAACTTATAATCAATTATCTTAATATAATCATTATACTCTAACATTAAATCAATAATGCCATGATAAATAATATTATCTTCTTCATAAACAAATTCATATTCTTTATATATATTCGCAGTACCAATATCCACCTTTTCTAAAAATCTAGATATAATTTCCTTATTCTTACCATGTAAATTACTTAAATTATTAAAATCAGTTAATTCAAATAATTCATGTACATATCTTCCATACTCTAATTTATTTTCTTCTTCCTTAGTAATAAAATGAATATTCTTTTTAGAAAAAGTTTTCTCTTCTTCTTTATCTAATTTAATATCAATATCATGTACTTTAATTTTATCATCCACTCTATTTAGTAAAGTCATATAATTACCATTTTTAATCATATTATAATTCTTTGATAAATTAATAGTATTAATATCTATATTTTTATAATAAGGTTTTATAATAGATTCTAATGAATACATAATACTAGCAAAACTATTATATTTTTCTCTAATACTATCATCAACAATATCATTAATATAACTATTATTTTCTTTATTATTCGAAGGTAATATAAATATCATTTTTTCTTTAGCTCTAGTTAATGCCACATAAAATAATCTAATTCTTTCGCTAATATTTTCTCGTACATAATTTTTATAACTAATAGTATGATAAATAGTATTATATAAAAATTCATCTTTATATGGAATAATAATACCATATTTATCATCATAAGAATATTTATTCACAACTTCTCTAATATTAAACTTACTATAAAGACCACTGTAATAAGTAATACCAAATTCTAATCCCTTTGAAGCATGAATAGTCATTATTTTAACAGTATCACTATCATTATCACTAATATTATATTCTATCTTCATATTATTTTCTATAATATCTTCTAAATACTTCTGAAACCCATAGATATCATAATTAAGATTAATTAAATTATTAGTAATTTCTTTTAATTTTTCAATTCTAAGTATATTTGAAGAATAATCACCAAGTAAAAATAACTTATTAATAAAATCATATTTATCTATAATAATATCAATTAACTCATCCAAAGTAATATTATCAATATCTTTAGCAATATCATAACTAATTCTATAAATATCACTTAAAGTAAAATTATCATTTAAAAAATAATCAAATAGTATATTATCATCTATATTAAATAAGAAACTTCTACCAAGTGATAAAAATAATTTTTTAAATTCATTATCAATTACATTATCTTTTACTTTAATAATAAAACTAATAATATTTTTAATAATCAAAATAACTTCTCCACTAGTTAAATTAACTGCTTTTACTATTGAAGTAGGAATTCCTTTATATTCTAATATTTTTTTATATAATTCAAAAGATTTACTATTATCAAGTAAAATAGCAAAATCACTATATTTAATATTTCTAATACCATTAGTATCTTTATCAAATACTTTATAACTATTATTTATTTTATTTATAATATCTTTTGCTATAATAAAAGCTTCAACTTCATCTTTTTTAAAATTAGTATCATTAAAATAACTATATACTTCAAAATTATTATTTTCTTTATTATCACCAGAATCTTTATACATAAGATTACCATATACCATTCTATGTGATAAAGAATACGATGCACCACCAAAACTATCATCCATAATCTTATCAAAAATTAAATTAATATTATTAATAACTTCTTCCCTACTCCTAAAGTTTTTATTAAGATCTATCTTAATACCACCATTATTCTTACTATAAGAATCATATTTATTTTTAAAAATATATGGATTAGCATTTCTAAATCTATATATAGATTGCTTAATATCACCAACCATATAAACATTATTATTAGATATATAAGAAATAAATTCTTCTTGAATATCATTAGTATCTTGATATTCATCAATTAATATTTCATTCAAATTATTCTTAATTTCTTCTCTAATCTCTTTATTTTTTTTTACTAATCTAATAGCTAAATTAGCTATATCTCCATATTCAAAAAAATTATATTCTTTTTTATATTCACTTACTCTACTATCTAATATTTTAATAATATCAATAATCTCTTCTACATAATTTTTAGTCTTTAATATTCCATTTTTAATACTATCATAATTATCATAAATAACAAGTTTCTTAATTTCTTTAATAGCATTAGATATTTTTTCCTTGTATTCCTTAGAAATATCAGATAGATTTCTTGCAATTGGAAGTTTAAAATTAATATTTAATTTAACATCATCATAACTATTAGATTCAAAAAGAGGAGATAATACAGAATATAATTTATCTAAATATTCAGAATCATCAATATATTCCAAATAATCTCTTATATCATTAATTAAATCAAATATTAATTTAATATAATCTTGAATATCTTTATCAATATTTTTATCATTATATTTAGTAGTAATATAATTATCTAAATATTCTCTTTTATTAGTTTTTAAATCTAATTTACTATTAATATTAAGTATAAATTCAAATATATCTTTGTCATCTTTAAGAGAGTATTCTTTAATTAAAGATAAAAACTTATCATCTTTTTTATTATATAACTCTTCAAAGATATCATTAAGAACTTTTCTTTTATATAATTCAATTACTGAGGAATCTATAATACTAATATCTTTACTTACATTTAAATAATAATGATATTTTTTAACTAATGATAAAGCATAAGCATCAAAAGTAGTAATATCAGCAGTATCTAATTTAGATAGTTCTGAAGTTAAACCAGCATCTTTTAATTTAACATAAATTCTCTCTTTCATCTCTTTCGCAGCCATCTTAGTAAATGTTAAAATAAGAAGATTATCTACAGAAATACCTCTTTTTACTTTTTCTAATACCCTTTCAGTAAGAACTGCTGTCTTTCCAGAACCAGCTCCTGCAGATACTATTATATTAGTACCTTCTTTATAAATAGCTTCTTTTTGTTCTAAAGTCCAATTAGCCATTACTTCACCTTCTTATTTTCAGTACCAAGTAATTTAATCGAAGATTCATCAACATAAAGAGAATTATTTTTAATATTCTTATATGGTAATAAAGACTCAATAGCCATTAATCTATTTTTTTCTAATTGTTCTTTAGATAATCTATCACTAGCATAAAAAGATTCAAATACATAATTTAAATAATCATCTACCATCATGAACATATCTTCATCTTCCATATAAACTAAATATTCTTTCTTAATAATTTCATCTATACCAGAATAATCTCTCTTAACAATGTTTCCAATATATATTTTTTCATTATTATACTTCACTATTATCTTCCTTTCTATTTATATAAATAATATCTTTTTCTCTCTTATAGCAAATATCTTTATACTCGCAAAATAAACAACTAACATTATCTCCATCTATTACTTTTGGATCTATATTAAAATCACAATTAAGTATATTATCAATCGAAGTATCTATTAATTTATCAGTAGTATTAATCATCTTATCTATTTCATCAGTACTAAGAACTTTACTATAACTACTAAAACCTTTACTTGAAGTTTTCATAGATTTAATTAATTTAGAATCATTATAAGTAGTATCAAACTTAGATAAAATATTTTCTTCATTAATAGAATAACCTTCTAATTTCAAACTACCCTCTTTTTCTTCAAGATAATCTTTAGTATTATCTAAAGTACTAGCAAATAACTTTTGTAAATAAAAACCTACTACTTTAACATTTTTAAGTTCCATTTTACTAGATAAATACAAATATATAGGAAGTTGCATACCAAGACCATATTCCATATTTTTCAAATTAATATTAGTACTACCAGTTTTATAATCAATAACAACTACATAAGTAATATCATCTTCTTCTTTATATAATACCTTATCAATAACTCCTTTAAAAGTTACCTTAATATTTCTATTTTTATTTACATATACTTCTTTTTCTTTCATACTTTTATCAAAAGTAGTATAAGATTTTTGTTTTTTTATAGTATCAATAATAAATAATAATTCTTCTTTAATATTGTTTAAAAAGAATAATTCTCTATTAGTAAATTCTCTCTCTTTTTTTAAGTACTCATCAAAACAACTACTTGCATCAAAATCATTATCATCAATATGTGATAATACAAAATGACAAACATTTCCAATTAATATAGCAAAATCATCTTTTATAATATTTATTTTTAAAATATTATTTAAATAATATTTAAACTTACACTTATAATAATTTTCAAGTGAAGTATAAGAAAGCATTAATTTATTATCTAAATAACTATATAATTTATCTTTATCAATTTTTTTATAACTATTATCATATTTCATATAAGGTATTTCATAATTTGAATAAAGTAAATCTAAATCATCATCTTTAATATTATATTTAACCAAATTATCTAATTTCTGTATAAAAAATATTTTATTCATCATATCAGAATTAACATAACTATGTTTATAATCATTAATAATATTTACTGAAGGAAGTAAATCACTTCTAGTATAAGTATTATTATTATCATATAATTTATAACTAATAGTTAAATTATTAATATTGTGTATTCTTCTAATAACACTAATCTTTTCATTAATATTAAGTGTATTACTAGTATCATAACCTAATATAGCTTTTTCTTTATCACTAAAATATTCATTATCTTTATGAAGAAAAGGAATATTCTCTTTATTAAAACCTAATAAAAATACATAGTCATCATCTTCAAAATAATCATTAATATTACATATCTTAATACCAGTATTATCTTCATCTAAATAAGTATTTTTTAAATCATTTATAATAAGTTCTTTAACTTCTTCCTTATTATCAATAAAACTATAATTATTAATTATATTAACTATTTTTTCTTTAATACTAGTATCATTAATATCATTTATTAAACTTTCTATATCATTTAAATTATTAAGTATTTTTTTAACATATCTAATAGAATATATACTTCTTTTCTTTATAGATATAGGAATATTATATATTTTAAATAATCTATATATTACTTCATTATATTCATTAGATATAATAATCTTAATTTTATTAATATCTATATTATTATTTAATAATTCACATATTTTATCAATAACAAAAATAACTTCTTCATCAATATAATTAAATTCATATATATTACTAATATCATAATTATTATAATTAAAATTAATTATCTTATAATTTAAATCTTTTAAAATACTTAAATAATATTTATCTATATAATCATAACCATAAATATATATTTCTTTATCTTTAATATATTCCCTAAAATTATCATTATATATAAGTAAATTATTAGTATCTAAATAATCTTTTATTTCTTTTAATAATGACATTTTATTATTATTTAAATTACCACTAATGCAATGTAAATTATTTAAATAAACTAATGCACTACTTAAATTAATATTATATTCTTTCATTAAATAATATATAGTTTTATTATCATATGAAAAAGTATATTTACTTATAAATTCATCCATAGTCATAAATTTAATATTATAATTATAATATTTTTCTCTTACTTTTTTTATTATCTTATTTTTAATATTACTAGGTATTAATAATACATATTCCTTCACATTATCACCTATATTTATTATTACACATTTATAATAAAAAGTAAAATAAAAAAAGCACATTATTTACTTTTTCTTAACATATGTGCTTTATAAGTATTAAGAGCAAGTTCCGCTACTGTCATTTGTCCAACACCACCAGGTACTGGAGTAATATAACTAACTTTATCTTTTACATCATCAAAATCAACATCACCACATAACATACCATTTGCCATTCTATTAATGCCAACATCGATAATAACAGCTCCATCTTTAACACTATCTCTTTTTATAAAATTAGGTTTTCCAATAGCTACAACTAAAATATCTGCATTTTTAGTATAAAAATCTAAATTAATAGTTTTAGAATGACATAAAGTAACTGTAGCATTTCTATTTATCATAAGAGAAGCAAGTGGCTTTCCTACTAAATCACTTCTTCCAATAATAACTACATTTTTACCTTCAATATCAATATTATAATAATCAAGTAAATCAATAATCCCCATAGGAGTACAAGCTACTAATGAATCTTCATTATGTACTAATTTACCTATATTAATATCAGTAAGTCCATCTACATCTTTATATGGTAAAATAGCATTTTGAATTCTTTTAACATTTAATGTACTAGGTATAGGCATTTGTACTAAAATACCATCTACCATATCATCATTATTTAATTTATCAATAATAGCTAATATTTCATCTTCATTTACATTTTCATCTAAATTAATATGATTAAAATTATAACCAAGATCTTCTGCCATTTTCTTTTTTTGTCTAACATAAACATCACTAGCGGGATCATTACCAATTTGAATAACAACAAGTCCTAATTTTTCATTTAAATTTAATAATTTTTGTTTTAAATCTTCTAATATTTTTAATTTAACTTCTTTTCCATCTAATAATTTCATATCTATCTACTCTTACCTTTCTTTTCTTTATCATCAGTTATAACATTATGATTAAACATATTAAGTAATATCTTTTCATGATTTCTCTCTTTAATAGTATATAATTTAGCTCTATAACCATCTATAATAATTTGCATTTTCTTTAAAGTTAAAGTACAATAACTATTACCCAAATATTTCTTATAATTATTAATAATATTAAGTCTTAATCTTTCTGCTTCAAGTAATTTATTTCTAACAAGAGTAGTATTAGAGTCATCAGAATCTTCATCATCAGTATTAATAGAATTAAGATCATAAAGTAATTTTGTAATCTTATGTTCAATCTTTTTCTTTAATAATTTTTCAGTAAGACTAGGAGAGACAAATACTATTTTATTAACCATAATAGCATCTTTTTTATTCTTTTTTGGAGTAACTTTATATCCATTTTTATCATATTCTAAATATACAATTTCTCCAGATTTATTATCTTTACTAACAAAATAATTACTCATGACTACCTCCTAGTAAATCTGGTCTATTTTCTTTAGTTAATCTAATTTGCTCACTATGTCTATATTTTTTTATATTCTCATGATGACCACTAAGAAGTACATCAGGAACTTTCATACCTCTATATTCATAAGGCTTAGTATAATTAGGATAATCAAGTAAGTTATTATCAAAACTTTCACTTTCTAAAGATTCTTTACTAATAACATCTTGAGTAAGTCTAATAACACTATCCATAACAACCATTGAAGGTAATTCACCACCAGTTAAAACATAATCACCAATAGATAATTCAAGATCAACAATAGATTTAATTCGTTCATCAAAACCTTCATAATGACCACATAAAATAATAATATGTTTATGTTTAGACAAATCATAAGCAATACTTTGTTTATATACTTTTCCAGATGGAGTCATCATAATAACAAATGCATCATCATTATTTAGTGCTTCAACAGCCCTAAATATAGGATCACACATCAGAACCATACCGCCTCCTCCACCAAAAGGATAATCATCTACTTGATTATTACTATATACAGTATAATCTCTTATATTATGAATATTAATTTCAACTAAGTTTCTATCTATAGCTCTTTTTATAATAGATTCAGTTAAAAAATTATCATACATATTAGGAAATAAAGTAAGTACATCTATTTTCATATAATATCCCCCAATCACATATTTTCCCTTTAATTAATTATAATATATCAAAAAGCAAAAGTCTATATTTTTTTAAAATATAATTACATAAAGAAAAAAGAAATAATAATTTTTTACTAT
>CAMFBT010000027.1 GCA_945948625.1 uncultured Mycoplasmatota bacterium
TTTCTACCAACCTTAGTACTCTTCTTTTGTACTTTAGCATGGTCTTTACTATCATTAGTAATAGCATTTTTTGCTACCTGTTTTCTCTCGATATTTTGTCTAATCTCTGATTTAAGTAGATAAATACTAATATCTTTATTAATTTTAGCAAGCATTTCATCAAATAATTGATAACCTTCCATAGTGTATGCCTGAAGAGGACTAGTATTAGCATAACCTCTAAGACCAATACCATCTCTTAAATGACTCATCGTAGAAATATGTTCCATCCAATAATTATCAATAACCCTAAGAGATATAGCCTTTTCAAATTCATCTCTAACCTCTACTGGAATATCTTCTAATTTCTCTTCATAATCTTTTAAAGCATTATTATAGATAATATCAATTACTTCATCAGGATGTTTACCATTAATTTCAGATAAAGTAATTCTATATTTTCTAAGTAAGTTTTCATTTACTGCTTCTAGTATTTCACTATAATCATTTTCTTTAAGTTTATTATTTTCAACCAAATGAGAATTAACAATATCACTAATATAATCTCTAAAACCATTAAGAACAGTCTCATGTATAGATTCATTATCAAGTATTTCATTTCTTTTATTATAGATAATTTCTCTTTGATTATTCATAACATCATCGTAGTTAAGTAATTGTTTTCTAATATCAAAATTATTACCCTCAACTTTAGTTTGAGCAGACTCTACTGTTTTAGAAAACATTTTATTTTGAATAACTTGATCACCAGTAAATCCCAAATTATTAAGCATACCTCTATATCTATCAGAACCAAATCTAACTAACAAGTCATCTTCAAAAGATACATAAAACTGAGTAAATCCAGGATCTCCTTGTCTACCACTTCTACCACGAAGCTGATTATCTATTCTTCTAGATTCATGTCTTTCGCTACCAATAACACAAAGACCTCCAAGTTCTTTAACACCATCACCAAGTTTAATATCAGTACCACGACCAGCCATATTAGTGGCAATAGTAACAGCACCTTTTTCACCAGCATGAGCAATAATTTCAGCTTCTCTAGCATGATTTTTAGCATTTAATACTTCATGAGGAATCTTTTTCTTAGTAAGCATTTTACTAAGTAACTCTGAAGTTTCAATAGCAATAGTACCAACAAGTACAGGTTGACCTAAATTATGTCTTTTCTCAACTTCTCTAACTATAGCATTATATTTACCTTCTTTACCAGGATATAGTAAATCAGTGGCATCTTCTCTTATAACAGGTTTATTAGTAGGAATTTGAATAACAAACATATTATAAATATTTCTAAATTCTTCCTCTTCTGTTTTGGCAGTACCAGTCATACCAGCTAATTTATTATACATTCTAAAATAGTTTTGAAAAGTAATTGTAGCAAGAGTTTTAGTTTCCTGTTGAACTTTAACCCCTTCTTTAGCCTCAATAGCCTGATGTAATCCTTCAGAAAAAGCTCTACCTTTCATAAGTCTACCAGTAAATTGGTCAACAATAACAACTTCGCCATCTTGAACAACATAATCAACATCTAAATTCATAGCATAATTAGCTTTTAAAGCCTGATTAATATGATGCACAAGAGCAGTATTATTAATATCATATAAATTATTTAAATGAAAATATTCTTCAGCTTTTCTACTTCCTTCATCAGTAAGACTAACAGCTTTAGTTTTCTCATCTACAATATAGTCCTCATTTTCATTAAGTCTTTTTACATATCTATCAGCATCAATATAAAGATTAGCGGACTGCATAACACCACCAGATATAATAAGAGGAGTTCTAGCTTCATCAATTAAAATAGAGTCAACTTCGTCGACAATACAATAATTAAGAGGTCTTTGAACTCTATTTTCTTTTTTTACTACCATATTATCTCTTAAATAGTCAAATCCAAGTTCATTATTAGTACTATATAAAATATCACAATTATAAGCATCTTGTTTTTCTTTAAACGATAATTCTCTTAAGTTAAGACCTACAGTAAGACCTAAAAATCTAAATATACTACCCATCCATTCAGAATCTCTAGTAGATAAGAATTCATTAACAGTAACAATATGAACCCCTTTACCAGTTAAAGCATTTAAATAAGCAGGAAGTACACAAGTAAGAGTTTTACCTTCACCTGTTTTCATTTCTGCTATATTACCATAATGAATAGCAAGACCACCTAGTAATTGACAATAGAAAGGTTTCATTCCTACACATCTATATGCGGCCTCTCTAGCAACTGCAAAAGCTTCAACTAAGATATCTTCAAGTGTTTCCCCCTCTTCTAATCTTTTTTTAAATTTATCTGTATAACTAGCAAGTTTTTTATCAGATAATTTACTCATTTCCTCATCTAAAGCATCTATCTGGTCTGCTAATTTATTAAATCTATATAATTCTTTATACTCATTATCAAATAATTTCTTAATTGTTTTGAACATATTTGTCATCTCCTAGATAATATTTTACTATATTTTAATTAAAAAAACTAGTAAATATTAAATATTTCATTATTTTATTATAGTTTCACCTCGTGCCTGTAGTCACTCTGGTGTTTTTTGAAGCCTAATGTCTTCAAAAAAGAGGTTTAAAGCCTGTAGTCTTTAAAACTTAAAGTTTATTTATTAACAATATATGTTGATAGACAAATAATAAAAAGAAAAAGTATCAACAGTTTTGTTGATACTTAAATATTATTTTGTTTCAATTAAACCATAGTCTCCATCTTTTCTCTTATAAAGAACACATATTTTATCGGTATCCATATCTTTATATACAAAGAAAGAGTGTCCAAGAAGTTCCATTTCTAAAATAGCCTCTTCTTCATCCATAGGTTTCATTTCAATATTTTTTCTTTTAACAATCTTTTCTTTAGATTCTTCTTCATCTTTTATATCAAAATCAAAATTAAATTCCTTAACACTATCTTTAATATTTCTATTTAATCTTGTTTTATTTTTTCTAATTTGTCTTTCCAATTTATCACTAACTAAGTCAATAGCAGCATATAAATCTTCATTTTCTTCTTCACTTCTAAGAATAAACTTACTAGTAGGAATAGTAACTTCTACTATTTGTGATTTACCTCTCACTTTAGCCAGTACATTAGCGGTAATATCATCATCCTTAAAATATTTTTCAAGTTTTCCTAATTTAGTTTCTGCATAATCTTTAATTGCATCAGTAATAATCATTTTATCACCACGAATATTGTATTTCATCTATACATCTCCTCCTATAATTAAAGTATAACAAAAATTAAATAAAAATTAAATAGAAAATTGTAAATAACATAATTTAACATAATTAAGACCAAAGATTAATATTATATTCCCCATTATCAACTAATTTTCTAATAGCATTTTTAACATCAGGAGTATCTTCTTTATAAGTAACACCATGCCAGTTAGATGAAGTCTTAATAACTTTCATTGAAACTTTACCTTCATTAATTAAATTACTAACGACATCAGGTATTAAATATTCAGAGGAAAGTAAATCATTTTTATTACTTTCAAAGAAATTACTAAAACCATCTTCAATATATTTAAATATACTAGGAGTAAATAATAAGAAATTCATACTTACTGTATCATTATCATTTACTATAAAACTATCTCTTCCATCAAGTGGACTAGCAATAATTTCATCTTTAATTCTTTCTACTTTACTTTCAGTAATAGATTTCAAATATTCATTATTATCTATATTACAAACACCTCTTTTAACAGAACCATTTTCTGTTAAAGTATTAGATACCATATAACCAATCATACCATAATTATTAGAATTAATATCAGTATTTTTTAAAAAATCATATGCTTTGATAAAAGCATCTCTACCATAAAAATCATCAGAATTAATCATTGCAAAAGGTTCATTAACAAAATCCTTTGCACAAAAAACAGCATGAGCAGTACCTAATGGTTTCATTCTGTCACTTGGAATACTAAATTCACTAGGTAAATTATTTATTTCTTGAAAAGCATATTCAACTTTTATATGAGGTTCAACTCTTTTACCAATGGTTTCTTTAAACAAATCATAATTTTCTCTCTTAATTATAAATACAATTTTATTAAAACCAGCTTTAATAGCATCATATACTGAATAATCAATAATAAATTCATTACTAGGTCCCATTGGTTCAATTTGTTTAAGACCTCCAAAACGACTACCCATACCAGCCGCTAAAATAACTAATGTAACATCTTTATTCATTAAAATCCTCACTTTCATAAAAAATCTTACAATTAAATTATAGCAAAAAAAATAAAAAAAGTGAATAATATGAATAAAAGTAAGACTAATTTTACATTATTATAATGAATATTCGCAGATATTCACTAAAGAAAATATTTATTTATTTTCTTTTTTTTGCTATACTTATAGAGGAGGGATAAATAATGGATATATTTTGTAAAATAATAAATAATGAAATACCATCATATACAATATATGAAGATGAAATAGTAAAAGTATTCTTAGATGTTAATCCACATGCTATTGGACATACATTAATAGTTCCAAAGAAACACTATCAAGATTTCTTCGATATAGATGAAAAAACATTAACTCACATATTAAAAGTAGCAAAAGAAATATCAAATAGAATAAAAGAAAGACTTAATTGTGATGGAATAACATTAGCACAAAATAATGGTTTAGGTCAAGATGTAAAACATTATCATTTACATTTAATACCAAAATATTATAAAGAAGAAAAATTATCAATTGAAGAAGTATATAACAAATTAAAGTAGGAAAAAAACCTACTTTTTATCATATAGAAAAAACTATCAAAAGATAGTTTTTTCAAAAAAGCAATTTCAACATAAGAAAGCAGTTCCTAATATAATAGCAAGTAATATATATAAAACAATAATAATTAAAAAACCATTACATCCATGATGACTATTATCACAAGAACTGCTACAAGAATTATTAACAGACATTATAGTGCACCTCCTTAAATTATATCCAAGCGCCTAGTATGATTATTAATAGAATAAATAGAACTAATACAATCGCAGCACCAGAACCAGCACCGCATCCACAGTTACCCATAATACATTCCTCCTTTTTTTATATTCACAATATTTTATGGAAAAATAAAAAAAGTGTTCCCTCATATAACACATAATAAAAAAATAAAATAAAAAAATATGGTAATTTACCCATATTTACAAAATAATCTTGTAATTTTAACCTATTTTTGATATTATATTAATGTATCTTTGAAAGGAGAATAAATAATGGCAAAGAAAAAACAAGAAACAAAAAATAATAAAAAAGAAAAGAAAGAGGAAGTTATAAAAGAAGAAAAAATAGTAAAAGAAAAAGATAAAAAAGGAACAAAAAAAGAAACCAAAAAAGTTAAAAAGAATAATGATGACAAAGTATTGAAAATTATAGAATTTTTTGATAAGTATAGGTTAGCTATTTATGGAGCAGTAGGTGGAATTCTATTAACTATTTTGGTAGTTATCATTATATGGCCAGATAGAATAGCTACATTAAAAGATGGTACACAGCCAGTCGCAGAAATAAATGGTTATACAGTAACCGCAGATATTCTATATGAAGATATGAAGGAAGTATATTCAATTAGTTCATTACTTGATAAAATAGACAACAAAATATTAGAGGAAAAATATCCAGAAACTGAAGAAATGAATGATGAATTAAAACAACAAGCAGAAAGCTATTATAGTGCCTATGAGCAATATTATCAAATGGATAAAGAGACTTTCTTATCAAATAATGGTTTTGGTAGTGAAAAAGCTTTCTTAGAATATTTAAGATTACAATATAGAAGAAATAAATATGCAGAAGATTATATTAAATCATTAATTTCTGATAAAGAAATTGAAAAATATTATAATGATAAAGTATATGGAGATATCAATACAAAACACATTTTAGTAAAAGTAGATTCATCTGCTAGCGATGAAGATAAAGAAGAAGCAGAAAAATTAGCCAAAGAAATAATATCAAAATTAGATTCAGGAAAAACATTTGATGAAGTAAAAGAAGAATATAAAGATAAAATTACATATGAGGAATTAGGTTATAAATCTTATAATGCAAATCTAGAATCAGCATATATGGAAGCTATGCAAAAATTAGAAAATAATAGTTATAGTAAAGAACCAGTAAAAACATCTTATGGATATCATATAATTTATAGAATAGATCAAAAAGAAAAACCAACACTTGAAGATGTTAAAGAAGAAATATTAGACTCATTAGTAAGTGAAAAAAAATCAGAAGATGCTAATATAGTATATATTTCCTTAGATAAAATGAGGGAAAAAGCAGGACTTAAGTTTTCTGATACAGTATTAGAAAAAAAATATAATACATATATGTCTCAATACAAATAAAGGAAGAATCAAAATTCTTCCTTTTAATTTTTAATTTTCTTAAATATCTTAACAGTATCATAAAAATTATTAAGCTTTTTATTCCAATTATTTTTAATTTCCTTAATTAAGTCATTTTTAATAATTTTAATATTATTTTCATCTTTTTCAAAATAATCATAGTATAAATATTTTAAATTAATATCATTTTTTTCTTCATTAATATATTTAATAAGAAAATCTTTCTTTTCTTTAATATTTCTATTAACATTTTCAATATTAACTTTTCTTCTTTTAATAATATTAATTTTATATAAACTATCATTTTCAATTTCATCTAATACTTCTTCTTCTTCATCTAACATAAGACTACTTCTTTTTATTAAATTACCATTATCATTAAAAAGAACAGCAATAACCTCTTTATTATTAGATATAAGACAAGAAATACCTAATTTACTTCTAGTATAAGTATAAGTTTTATCCCTAATAAGATCGATAAAATCTTTACTAACAATAACATTATCATATTTCATAGAAGTAAAAGTATCATTATCTATAAGAAAAATAGGTATTTTTTTTACATTAATGATATTATCATTTTTATTCCATTCAAAAAAGTTATAAAAATCCTTATTAAAATTAAGTACAATATCATAAATAAAATTCATTTTTATCTTCTCCTTTAATAGTAATTGATAAAATCATCATAATAAGGCCAATAATACTAAAATAGCATTCAAATCTTCTAGAAATAAAATTAACATAATTAAAAAAATTATACCCCATTGTTGTTAAATTAAGATATAAAATAATAAAACTACTTCCAATTACCATAAAACCAAATCCGAGTAAAAAGAAAAAAACTCTTATCATAATATCCCTCATTTAAATCTATTCAAAAAAACGGATATTATTAAGAGTTTCTACTATTCAATTTCATCTTTATTTTTAATTTCTACTCTACTAATAGAATCAAATCTTTTACTAATCTTATCAGTGGTAACATGAATATTTTCAATATCTTTGTTAACTGTTTCAATACTTCTAGATAATTTATCCCATCTATCTCTATATCTACTAAATTCAACTCCAAGTTTATTAAGTTCTTCATGAATAATGCTTGCATATTTATCTCTTTCCATATTCTTAAGAAGAACTTCAATAACAGTAAAAGTACTAATTAATGTAGTTGGAGAACAAATCCATACTTTTTTTCTATGAGCATATTCAACTAAATCACTATGATAAGCATTAATTTCTGCAAATAAAGCTTCAGCAGGTAAAAACATAATTGCTTGATTTGAAGTAATACCAGGAATAATATATTTACCACTAATAGCATCAATATGCTTTTTAACATCAACTTTAAATTCTTTTTCCGCCATATTTCTATCAAGTTGTGAAAGATTTTTATCTACCATTTTTTGATAATGTTCTAAGGGAAACTTAGAATCAATAGCCACAGTACCAAGTGGATCAGGAGCAAAAATAACAGCATCCGCTATTGTATTATTAGGAAATGAATATTGAAGCCTATATACATTATCATTTTTCTCACCAAAAATACTAACAAGAATATGTTTAAGATTAATTTCTCCGAAAATACCACGACTTTTTTTATCAGTTAAAATACTCTGTAAAGAGACAATATCCGAAGATAAAGTATCAATCTTTTTTTGTGCCTCATCAATTCTAGATAATCTTTCAAGAATATTCGTAAAAGTCTTATTTGTTTTAGCAAAATTATCATCTAATCTTTCATTAACTTTATCATTAATTTGATTAAGTTTTTTCTCTATTCTTTCATTTAAACCATTAAAGTTTTCATTCATAGTCTTCATAATATCAATTTGAAAACTAGATAATTCTTTTACAGTGTTGGTCTCTAAATTACCAAGTCTTTCAGTAATTTTTCCTTCATTAACATTTTTACTAATAGCAATAATAACAAGAATAATTACAATAATAATAAGTCCAATAATAATATAATCAAGCATTTTATACCTCCATATTTCATATTAAAAGTATAACATATATTTAACTCTAAGTAAATATAAAATAGCAAATAAACAAACAAATGTATAATAAAAAAATAATCTTTCGATTATTTTAATAATTTATCAAAATACTTATCAATTTCCTTCACTTTTGATTTAAATATACTCATATCAATAATATTAGATATAGAATATACAATAAGCATTATACCAATAAATGTTGTAATTAAGATAATGGTACCAGTAGGGTTAATTATAAGAATGACACCACATATTATCATTAATATAGAACTAATTAAAGATAAAATAAAACCACTATCTATATTTTTAATTACAAATGAAAGTCTTGAAGAAAAAGCTCCACTTATAATAAAGAAAATACCAAGAACTATTGGAATAATACTTTCAAAAATACTAGGATTTAAGAAAACACAAATACCTAATAAGAAAGATAAAATACTTGTAACCATTTGAAAGAAAAAGAATATTGGATTAATAGTAAAACTATCAATAAAACTATAAATGCCATAAACAATTAAAATAGTTCCAATAATGTAAGCAAAAGTATCAAGCGAGGCTTTTGGCCATATAATAAGAAGCACCCCTACAATCATAAATAATACTGATAATATTATTGATAAATTAATATACTTATTTATTTTCTTAGTCATATCTACCATCCTTTCTAAAAATATTATAACAAAAATATAAAATAATGCAACAATAACCTAAAAAATTGTTGTATTATTAATATTTTAATTATTAACACCATGTCTTACTACTGGAGTATTACTACTAATAGCTTTAAAAGAATAGCCATTATTTTTACCATATTTAATAATGTCTCTTAAAGCATCAGCAGAAGAAGAATGACTACTAGAATCATGCATAAGTACTACATTAGTTTTATTATGAGATAAACCATTTATAACATTATTGTATATTTTATTACTATTATATCCATCACCACCAGCATCATTGGAATCAATATTCCAATCAAAATAAATATATCCTCTATTAGTAACATCATTAACAAGTCTAGACATAATACCTTTATTGTAATTTCTACTTATTGTATTAGAACTACCACCTGGAAATCTTATAATATTAGGTCTAATACCAATAGTGTTATAGACACTATTACTAACATTATTTAAATCAGCAAAATAATTACTTTCACTAGCATATACATAACTATAATTATGTGAATAAGTATGAAGAGCAATAGTATGACCACTATTATAAGCTCTTTTAACATATTCGCCACCTTTAGTAACGAAAAAAGTTGCTTTAATATCTTCTTCATCAAGAATATCAAGAATTTTTCCAGTTAAATTACTAGGACCATCATCAAATGTTAAATAAATAATACCATCACCATAATAAATAGGCCTTTCTCTAACAGTAACATTTCTTTTAATACTAGTCTTATTATTACTACTATCTATCACTTCATAATTAATAGTATAAGTACCAACTTTAGTCGTATCAACAGTTCCTGTTGATATAACTTTATTAGTAATATCACCATCACAGTTGTCACTAGCAGTATATCCCATTTCAATATACTTATTATCTTTATAAATATAAATATCATTACCACCTTTTAATTCAATTATTGGCTCTTCTCTATCAATAAAAATAATTTTTCTTTCTATTTCACTATAATTACCTGATTTATCTCTTACACTATATTTAATAAGATCGTTTTGTTTATCAACAATAACATTATCAGTAATATCACCATCGTAATTATCACTAGCAGTATAACCTTCCTCAACATAATCTTTACCAGGACAAACATATGATTCTCTTTCACCATTCAAAGAAATATTAGGGTTAACATTGTCAACTACATGTACAATAAAACTTTTTTTAAAATTGTAAATTAAGTATTTAACTTTACTATGAATATAATATTCACCAATATTCTTATTATCAATATTATTTTCTACATTAATATATTTAGATAGACTTCCAAAACAATTATAAGCATTAACAGAAGGAAAGTCATTACTATTAAGATCAATTTCATCCTTATCAATAACTATATTAGGCTGTAGTAAAGCACAAACAAGCATAAAACTAGTAATAAAAATTAAAACTAAAAATAACTTCTTTAACCTCATAATTATCTACTTCCACATCATATACAATAATATCATTATTATAAAAAAAATACTATTCTAAAACAGTATTTTTAATAGGTTTGACATTTTTTTCGTAAATCGTAACTTTAAAATTATTATCAATCGTAGCAAGAAGAATATTATTATAATTATCATAGCCTTTAATTTTAAGTTCATGATTTAACCAATTCTTATCTTTACCTAACTCTTTCATATTATTTTCCATATAAACACCATCAATAATGGCATTAACTGTAAGTCCTTCATTACTGCATTTAATCTTCATATCCTTTTTAGTTACTGGTTTTTCGTTTTCTTTAGGAAGGAAACTAATATTACCATTAATTTCCATAAGAGCATAATCAATTTCATCTAAATTAAAATAACCAGATTCTCTAGCTTCTGCAAGTAAATCATTAATATCAATTTTTGACTTTTTAAGTCCAGATTCAATAATTTTACCTTTTTCCACAAGAACTGTTGGAACACCAGAAAGAAATCTCCTTGCTTTAATACTCTTAATAGTTATTAAAGAACAAAAATAAGAACTAAAACCATAAATTAATAGAGAAACAATTCCTGCAATCATTCCTTTTTCAATATCAAGAGAAATATCCGCTGCTATTGAACCAATAGTAATACCCACAATATAATCAAAGAAATTAAGTTGTGATATCTGCTTTTTACCAAGCATTTTTGTAATAAAAAATAAAATAATAAGTACTAAAATAGTTCTAAAACAAATATTAATAAAATTGCTCATAAACAAAACACCTCATAATTAATATG
>CAMFBT010000028.1 GCA_945948625.1 uncultured Mycoplasmatota bacterium
TTCCCACTATTTTGGATTTTCTATTATTCTTTTTACTACTTTCATTGCTTCTTTTAATACTTTATCATCATCTATTTCTTCAATATAATCATAACCATCTTTATCTTTATTTAAATAGGCAACTTGTAAACCAGCCATATCTTTTCTATCATAGCCTTCAATGGAAAACAAGGCTATTTCTTTTTTGATATTAGGAAGAGTAAATACAGTAATAATTGTGCCAAGTTTAAATTCATTATTTTCATTTAATATATCAAAATTCATATAATCACCCTACTATACTTTGGACAATAGTAAATATTACTGCTCCTAGTAATAATACTCCCATTACTGTTAAAGTACTAAATGTTACATATCCAGCTTTTTTTTCTAATTCTAATCTTTTTACCTTGGCAAGTTCTTCTTTTTTTACAATTGAAGTTGCTTCTTTTACTTCTTCAAAACTAGAAGTACCATCTAAAGCATTTTTTCTTAAATATATAAAAGGTTTACTAATAATATCGATATACTCTGGTGGTGTTGAAATAATTGTATTTTTCTCTTCATTCCATCTTTGTGCTTTGTTAGGATTAAAAATTACATTTCGTTTATTATTATATTTTTCATTCATAATTTACTCCCATTTAAATAATCTTATTTCTTCCATATCTATTCCATATTCTTTAATATATGAATCGTGATATTTTAGTTTTTCTTCCATTAATTTTATTATTTTTTTACCTTCTCTTGTTTTTCCTATTTCAAGATGATTTATTATATCTATAACAATGTGATATCTATCTATTTTATTTTTTACTCGCATATCAAATGGTGTTGTTATTGTTCCTTCTTCAATGTAGCCATGTACACTTATATTTTTATTTTCTCTTTCATATGTTAATTCATGAATTAATGTTGGGTATCCATGATAATTAAATATTATTGGTTTATCTTTAGTAAATAATTTATTATATTCATTATCTGTAAGTCCATGAGGATGTTTAGTACTTGGTTCTAATTTCATTAAATCAACAACATTTATAAATCTTATCTTAATATCAGGTAAATAATTTCTAATTATTGATACTGCTGCTACATTTTCAAGTGTTGGAGCATCTCCTATTGATACTAAAACTATATCTACTCCTTTTTTATCATTACTTGCAAATTCCCACTTTGATAATCCTTTAGCACAGTGTTCTTTTGCTTCTTCAATAGTTAACCACTGAGGTCTCATATGTTTGGATGCTACTATTACATTAATATAATTTTTTGTTTTTATTATGTGGTCAAAACATGAAAGTAAGCAATTAGAATCTGGTGGTAAATATATTCTTACAATATCTGCTTTTTTATTTGCTAAATGATCTATAAATCCTGGATCTTGATGGGTATATCCATTATGATCTTGTTGCCATACATTTGAAGTTAAAATATAGTTTAATGATGCTATTTCTTTTCTCCATGATAGTTCATTTGATACTTTTAACCATTTTGCATGTTGACTTGCCATTGAATCTATTATTCTTATAAATGCTTCATAACTAACAAAAATACCATGTCTTCCAGTTAAAATATATCCTTCAAGCCATCCTTCACAAGTATGTTCACTAAGATATGAATCCATTATTCTTCCATTATAAGAAAGATATTCATCATCTTTTTTCTTTGGTAAATACCAGCTTCTATTATCTGCTTCAAAAACATGTGATAATCTGTTACTCATAGTTTCATCTGGACCAAATACTCTGAAGTTATTGGGATTATCTTTTATAATATCTCTTATAAATTCTCCTAATACTCGCATATCTTCTTTTTCTACTTCTCCTGGATGAGCAAATTTTACTGCATAATTATCTATACTTGGAACTTTTAATTCTTTTAAAAGTAATCCTCCATTTGCATTTGGATTAGTTCCCATTCTATTATATGGAACTAGTTCTTTTAAAGATGGTAATAATTTTCCATTATCGTCAAATAATTCTAAAGGTCTATAACTTTTCATCCACTTTTCTAAAAGTTTTAAATCTTCATCTGTTTCAAGTGGTATTGGAACTTGGTGACTTCTAAATGTTCCTTCTATTTTTTTACCTTCCACTACTTTAGGTCCTGTCCATCCTTTTGGAGTTCTTAATACAATCATTGGCCAAAATACTCTTTCTATTTTGTTATTATATCTTGCATTATATTGTATTTTCTTTATTTCTTTTATTATTATATCTAAAGTAGTGGCCATTTTTTTATGTAAATCCATTGTAGTACTTGCTTCAACTAAATAAGGTTTCCATCCATACCCATGTAATAATGCCGCTAATTCTTCATCACTAATTCTTGATAATACTGTTGGGTTACTTATTTTATAACCGTTTAAATGAAGTATTGGAAGTACTGCTCCATCTGTTTTTGGATTTAAAAACTTATTTGAATGCCAACTTGTAGCAAGTGGTCCTGTTTCTGCTTCTCCATCTCCTATTACACAAGCAGCAATTAATGTTGGATTATCAAATACTGCTCCAAAAGCATGTGAGAGTGAATATCCTAATTCTCCGCCTTCGTTTATTGAACCAGGTGTTTCTGGTGCTGCATGAGAAGCAATTCCACCTGGAAAGGAAAACTGCTTAAATAGTTTTTTTAGTCCTTCTTCATCTTCTGTTATTTCTTTATATATTTCACTATATGTTCCTTCTAAATATGTATTTGCTACTACTGCATTTCCACCATGTCCTGGTCCTGATATATATATCATATTTAGATCGTTATTCTTTATTATTCTATTTAAATGTGTATAAATAAAGTTTTGACCTGGTACTGTTCCCCAGTGACCTACTATTTTCTTTTTTACATGACCCCATTTTAATTCTTCTTTTAATAGAGGATTATCTACTAAATATAATTGTCCTACGGATATATAATTTAATGCTCTAAAATATGCATCTAATTTTTTTAATTCTTTTTTTGAAATACCCATATCATCACACTCTCTATTCTTATTTATTTAAGTATATCATAAAATAAATGCCTTATCAAGAAAAAAGTATTTTATTTTAAACTAAATTATGATACAATTATTAAGGAGGTATCTAGATGAAAATTATTGAACTTACTGAAGTGCAATTTAGAAATTATTCTAAGTTACATAGTGCTAGAAATTATTTTCAAACTGTTGAATATGCTCATACTAGAAGCGAAGTTACTTATTATTTGGGTTATATTAATGAAAGTGATAATACATTAATGGCCGCTACTCTACTTCTTGAAAGCAGAATTAATAAGTTTAGGGTTGGCTATGTACCAGGATCGTTTTTGATTGATTATAATAATGATAATTTATTTAAAGATTTTATTATTTCATTAAAAGAATATTTAAAAAATAAAAAATATGTTTATGTAACTGCTGATAATATTTCTACTTATAAAATGTTTGATAAAAATGGCGACATAATTTATTATGATACCAATATTATTAAGTTATTTAATGATTTATCTTTTAGAAAAATTGGTAAGGTACCTATTAGAAATATTGTATTAGAATCTGAAAAAACTCCTAATGAAACTTATATGTTATTCAATGCTAATACTAAAAGAAATATTAATGTTTCTTTAAAAAGGGCTATTACCATATATAAAGATGATACTAATAATATTAATTCTTTACTGGAACTAAATAAAGATATTAATGTAAAATATATTAATAATATCCTTAAGAATTTTAATTCTGATTATGCTAAAGCAGAAATATATTATGCTAAAATTAGTCCTGAAAAATATGTTAATAACTATAGATATTTACTTAAAGAGGAAGAAGAGAAAAATGATAAATTAAATGATATTATTCAAAATGTTAATATTAAAAAAACTGATTCTATTATTAATAAGAAGATGAATTCTGATAAAAGAATTACTAAATACAAAAATGAAATTATTAAGGCAACTAATTTATATACTAAGTATACTAATGATGTTATTATTGGAGGAATTTTAATTATTAAAAATAATAGAGAAATATATTTTTTGGATGAAGGATATAATAAAGACTTATCTAACTTTTATTCATCTCATCTAATTAAGTGGGAAATAATTAAAAAATATTTAAATGAAGGATATAAAATATTTAATTTTGGTAGTATCAAAAATATGGATAAGCAAAATGGTAATTATATTTTTAAATTAGGATTTGGTGGTAAAGTGTATGAATATATTGGTACTTATGATTTAATTGTCAATAAATATTTATATTATATAATTAAAATTATATTTAAAATTAAGATTTTTATTAAAAAGAATCACAAATAAGTGATTCTTTTTAATTACTTTTATCTTTAATTATTTTTTTCTTACAGGGAATTCTATTTCAGTGAGATAATCATCACTATTATCTTTATTCCAACAACCATCTATGTAACATTCTCTAACATTATCAATTATTTCATATCCATTATCTTCAATATATTTTAAGATAATATTGTATGACTGTCTCATGTTTTCATAAGATCCTTTATGATATATGCAAACTGCTGTTACGGGAGTTGTTTTCATAAATTTAATTTGCTTTGTTTCTTCTCCAAACTCTTCTACTGCTTCTGCATATCTAATTTTAATATTTTGCTCTTTATATTCTCCATCCAAATAACTTATGTAGCAGTAATTTGGAGTTATACATTTTAAGTTAGGATTAGCCTTGGCACATTCTGCTCCTCTCTCCAAGACAAATTCTGGTATTTTACTAAAATCAGATATTATTCCATCACTATAATATACAATATAGCTTGGTATTTCCTTAATAAATATTTCATTTTTCATATTATTCTCCTCCAATAAGTAATTGATTTTGGAAAGCTGTGTAGTATATATAGTAAGATTTTCTTTTATTTCTTTTTTTCTTTTGTTTAATATGCTTTTCATATCACATCCATTTAGAATATTTTTTATATCTTTAATGGATAAACCAATCTGTCTTAAAGATATTATTTTAGATATTTCTACTAACTGACTTGTTTCATAGTATCTATAACCGGTATTTTGATCTATATAAACAGGTTTTAATAGTCCTTCTTTTTCATAATATCTTAGTGCTTTTATTGTTGTTTTAGACATACTAGAAAAATCTCCTATTTTATACATTTTTTACCTCCTAATACATTTATATCATATACTCTAAGGGGAGAGTCAATATTTTTTATCATTTTTTTCTTTTTTATTTTTCTATATTTATTAATTCATATTCAATATTTCCAAATTTTAAATTATATGAAGATTCTATAATATGATTCCCATGTCTTGTTTCTATTCTTTCTATTAAATGTTCTTTTCCTTCATCACTACTATTATATACTAGGTCAAGACATGCTTTATCAATGGCTATTGGATCAAGACTAGCAAGTATACCTATATCTTTCATGCAGGGTTCTTCTGCATTACTACAACAATCACAGTCTACACTCATATTTTTCATTATATTAATATAAGCTATATTTCCTTTAAACTTATTATGTATTGATGAAGCAGCATCTGCCATTGCTTCAATAAATGTATCTTGACTAGGTAAATCATTCCATAAATTATTCATATTTGTAGTTCTTCCAGCACTATGAATATAGGCTTTACCAGAACTTGAGGCTACTCCTATTGATAGTTGCTTTAGGGCTCCTCCAAAACCACCCATTGGATGACCTTTAAAATGTGAAATTACTAACATTGAATTATAATTATCAATATGGTTTCCGACATAATTCTTTTTTATTACTTTTCCATTTGGTATATCTAATATAATATCTCCTTCACTATCCATTATATCTACTTTAAAGTATCTACTCCAGCCATGTTCTTCTATTAATTTTTTATGTTTTTCTGTTGTATTTCTTTCTCCTTCATATGCAGTATTACATTCTACTACTGTACCATTTACTCTATTAACAATATCTTTCATAAGTTCTGGTCCTAAATAGTTTTGATTACCTGCTTCTCCTGAATGTAATTTTACTGCAACATTTCCTCTTAATTCTATATTTAATTTTTCATAAATCTTAACTATTGATTCACTACTTATTTCTTTTGTAAAATATACTTTTGATTTTTCCATTTTATTATCTCCTTTATTCATATTATATCATACAATTAAGAAAAGAACTTCATTAAAGTTCTTCTTCTAATTTTTTTATTCTTTCTATTATTCTATCTTTACCTAATAATCTCATTATTTCATATAGATCTGGTGTCATACTCTTACTAGTAAGTGCTACTCTAAGTACTGTTGATATATCTGCTACACTACCTTTATAATTATCTGGATTTTCTTTATATTCTTTCATGTTACTACAATATCCTAATTCATCTGTTAAAAGTTTTATATTATTAAACCATACTTCTTTATCTGTAACATCAAAATATTTATCTATATATATATTTAGTATCTTATTTATTTCTTCTTTATCAGTAATATTTACCCATTCATAAGTACTTGGATTATATAATTCATCATACATATAGAATATTTGACCTTTTACTTCACTATAACTAGCATAATCTTTTCTTGGTTTCTTTTGTTCTCTTTCAATATTTAATATATTTTTAGTATAATCTTCATACTTAGTAATTAATTCATAAAATTCTTTATCATATTCTTTAGTCCATTTTAGTAATCCATTATATACTTCTTCTTTTGTTAATTTACTTATATAATTTTTAGAAATATTATTTAATTTTTCTAAATCATATAATGCTCCAGATGAAGACATCTTTTTAGGAGAAAACTTAAAATCTAAGAAAGTTTTTTCTGGATTAGCATTATGCCATTCTTCATAGTTAGAGTTTATTATTGTCATAAGTGACTCTATTACAGCCATCTCTGGATATCCTTTTTCTTCATAATAACTCATTGATGCTTCTGGATCTTTTCTTTTACTTATTTTTCTTACTGAATCTCCTTCTTTTTTTATAATTAATGGAGTATGAATATATTTAGGTGGTTTAAATCCAAAGGCTTTAAACATTTCTATATGTTTAGTAACACTAGGTAACCATTCTTCTCCTCTTACAACATGGGTTGTATGCATTAAATGGTCATCTACTACATGTGCAAAATGATATGTAGGAAGCATAGTATCACTTTTCATAATAATTTCATCAATATCGTTTTCACTTAAACTTAATCTTCCTTTAGCTAAATCTTCAAAGATAATTTTATTATTAAAATCACCTAGTGATTTAAATCTAATGACATAAGATTCACCATTTTTAATTCTATTAATTGCTTCTTCAATACTAATACTTCTACATTTGGCAAATCTTCCATAATATCCAGTTCTCATTTTCTTTTCTTCTTGATTATGTCTTAAATCTTCAAGTGTTTCTTTAGTACAAAAGCAAGGATATGCTCTACCTATTTCAATAAGTCTTTTAATAAAGGCATGATATATTTCAATTCTTTCACTTTGAATATATGGTCCATAATTACCAATTATTTCTTCTTTATATTCATATTCATCTGGTATTATTTTATATTTATTTAAAGTTTCCATTATTAATTGAACAGCAGTTTCAACTTCTCTTTTTTTATCAGTATCTTCATTTCTTAAATAAAATATACCATTAGAATTCTTTGCTATAATATAATCTATAAGTGCTTGATAAAAACCTCCTATATGCATATAACCAGTAGGACTTGGTGCAAATCTAGTTACATACACTCCTTCCGGTAAATCTCTTTCTGGATATATTTTTTCATAGTCTTCAACTGTTTTAGTAATATTTGGAAATATTAAATCTGCTAAATCTTTATTTGTCATTTTCTTCACCTCTATTTTTTTTAATAATAGGTATCCATTATATTCAATATACACTTTGTCTAATATAATATATTGAAAGGAGATATGAATAATATGTATGGCTATGGATACCCTTCTTATGGATATGGTTATGGTGCTGGCGGTTACTGGATAATTATTGTTATCTTAATAATATTCTTTATTTTGTTCTGGGGTAATGGTTGTTGTTCAAATAGATGTAACTGTAATTCCTGCAACAGATAACTATATCTAAAATAAAGCCCTTATTCAAGGGCTGTTTTTTTATTTGGTTGCCCCGGTTAGATTCGAACTAACGAATGTCAGAGTCAGAGTCTGATGCCTTACCGCTTGGCTACGGGGCAATATCAACAATATAATTATAGCATTAACAAATAAGTTATTCAAGTTTATTTTTTAAATTATTGCTTATTTTTTATGTTTTTTTTAATACTCATTTTACATTTTGGAATAATTTTATTTTACATTTTGGCAATAGTAAAAGATAACTAATTAAAGTTATCTTATTACTATATTTACTATTCTATTTGGTACTGTAATTATTTTTACTATTTCTTTACCAGTAATCCATTTTTGTATTATGTCTGAAGACAAAGCTAATTCTTCTAGTTCTTCTTTTGAAGAATCTTTTTTTATTCTAATAGTATCTCTTACTTTTCCATTTACTTGAACTGCTATATCTATTTCATTATCTATTGTCTTTTCTTCATCATAAGTAGGCCACTTTCTATCACATATTGGACTATATCCTAGACTTTCATTTAATTCTTCAGTAATATGAGGTGCTATTGGATTTAATAAATCTAATAATACTCTATAATCTGCTTTAGTAATAGTTTCTTTTTCATCATAAGCATTAACTAAAATCATTAATGTTGATACTGCAGTATTATATGCCATATGTGTTAAGTCATAACTTACTTTTTTAATACTTTTATTTATTATTACTTCTAAATCTTTTGAGTATTCTTCACTATCAGTTACTTTTTCTTTTAATCTTATTACTCTATCTATAAATCTCTTACATCCTTTTAATGAATCTGTATTCCATGGAGCATCTTGTTCATAGTCTCCCATAAACATTTCATATACTCTTAGAGTATCTGCTCCATAATCATTTACTATATCATCAGGATTTATAACATTTCCTTTACTCTTACTCATTTTTTCATTGTTATCACCAAGAACCATACCATGACTTACTCTAGTCCAAATCATTTCTTTTTTAGGTACTAAATCAAAGTTATATAACATTTGAACCCAGAATCTTGCATATAATAAGTGTCTTGCTGTATGTTCCATTCCACCATTATACCAATCTACTCTATTCCAATATTTCATGGCATCCATACTTGCAAATTCTTTTTCATTATGTGGATCCATAAATCTTAAGAAATACCATGATGATCCTGCCCAGTTAGGCATAGTGTCTGTTTCTCTTTTAGCAGGACAACCACATTTTGGACAAGTGGTATTAACAAAACTTTCTATTTTAGCAAGTGGAGATTCTCCTGTATCAGTAGGTTCATATTCTGCTACATCAGGAAGTAATAATGGTAAATCTTTTTCTTCCATTGGTACCCATCCACATTTTTCACAATAAATCATTGGAATTGGTTCACCCCAGAATCTTTGTCTTGAGAAAATCCAATCTCTCATTTTATAATTATTTACTCTTCTAGCTATTCCTTCTTTTTCTAACTTATTTGTGATTGCTTCTTTTGCTTCCTCTACTGTCATACCAGTAAACTCTTCAGAATTAATAAGTTTACATCCTTTTCCTAAATATTCATTCTTTTCAAAGGCTTTAGCAGTAGTATCTCCTCCTGATATAACTTCTAGCATTTCTAGATTATGTTCTTTTGCATATTCAAAGTCTCTTTGATCATGAGATGGAACTGCCATTACTGCTCCTGTTCCATAATCTCCTAGTACAAAATCTCCTAAAAAGATTGGAACTTCTTTTCCATTTATTGGATTTATGGCTTTAATTCCTTTTACTTCTACTCCTGTTTTTCCTTTATTAAGTTCAGTACGATCCATGCTTGATTTCTTTGATGTTTCTTCAATGTATGCATTTACTTCATCTTTATTTTCTACTCTAGGCATTAACTCTTTAATTAATTTTCCATCTGGTGCTATAACAAAGAATGTAATTCCATATACTGTTTCAATACATGTTGTAAATATAGAGAATTTTCCTCCTCCTACTATATTTACATCTAATTCAACTCCAGTAGATTTACCAATCCAATTTATTTGACCTAATTTTACTCTTTCTTTGAAATTAGTATCATCAAGTCCTTTAAGTAAATCTTCTGCATAAGCACTCATCTTAAGCATCCATTGTGATTTTTCTTTTTGAATTACTGAAGTACCACATCTTTCACATACTCCACCTGCTGCATCTTCATTTGATAATACTGTTTTACAATTTGGACACCAATTTACTGGTACTGTTGCTTTATATGCCATACCATGCTTATAAAATTGTAAGAATTGCCATTGTGTCCATTTATAATATTCTGGATCTGTTGTAGAAAATTCACGACTCCAATCAAATGAAAATCCTAATTTTTTCATTTGACCTTTGAATGTTTTTATATTTTCTTTAACGGCATCTTTAGGATGTATATGATTTTTTATTGCATATTGTTCTGCTGGAGCACCAAATGCATCCCAACCCATTGGATATAATACATTATATCCTTCTCTTCTTTTCATTCTAGCAAGGGCATCTTGGGCTGTATAACTTCTTACATGTCCAACATGTAATCCACTTCCTGATGGATATGGAAATTCTACTAATATATAGTAAGGTTTTTTTTCACTTCCTGTTATTGCTTTAAATGATTCATTATTATCCCAATAATCTTGCCATTTTTTTTCTATTTTCTTAAAATTATACATTTTATTTCCTCTTCTCTTTGCTTTGTTTCTTTTGATAATATCTACCTATTATTCCGTAGCAGATAATTATTAATAATATTATTATTATAATACCACATATTAATTGCCAAAACCATTTATCAAGTAATTTAAATACTACCATATATGTAGTTACAATTATAAATGTATTAACTAATCCTGATAAATACATAAAATTTTTATAATTTATATCTTTTTGATTTAAATTATATAAACTAACTAAATAGTAGTATTCTACTGGTATTTTATTCTTATTGTACTTTGTTTTCTTTCTAATAAAAAGAAGATAATAGAGAAGAAAAACTAAAGCATAAGAAATTATATATTCTAATATAACATTTAGTATCTCTTTCATCACATTACCTCCATATATCTGTGTATTATACTATATTTTTTAAATGTATTCAAGTAAATTAATAAATATTTTTATATAT
>CAMFBT010000029.1 GCA_945948625.1 uncultured Mycoplasmatota bacterium
TGCAAACTCAAAATAATGTGCCTGTCGAAGAACCAGTAACAATGCCTGAAATTAAAATTCATAATATGGAAACATTGACTTCACAAAATCAACCTAATCCAAATTACAATCAATCGGTGAATAATCAAGGTAATCAACCAATAAACTTTACAGGTAATTTGTTTGAACAACCATTCCAAAATACAAATAACTTAATGGGAACAACTGACAATTTTAATCAGCAAATGCCTAATACAACATTTAATAGTAATCCATTTTTTGGAACAAATAACACTCCCGTTAACAATCAAATACCAGTAAGTGGTAATGTTACTAGTGGTCCATCAATGTTTGGACAAATAATGCAAAATAATTCACAACTATAGACATAGTAAAATGATAAAACAAAAATAGACATAAAAAAATGTCTGTTTTTTTTAATTAGATTCCATTTATATATTTTTAAACAAAAAATAATATAGACAAAACTAGTTATATATGTTAAACTATACATGTTAATTATTATTAAATATTAGAGAAAGAATTGTGATAAAAAATGAACACTAAAACTATTAATATACAAGTATTAGCATTACTAGGAGATGCAGTATTATCTTTATATATAAGAGAGCAATTATTAAAAAAAGGAATAAATAATGCTAATAAGTTGCAAGAATTATCAATAGCATATGTATCAGCAAAAGGAGAAGTAAAAATATTAAAAAAATTAATAGAAAATAACATTTTAACAGAAGAAGAAATAGATGTCATAAAAAGAGGAAGAAATAACAAGAAAGAAAATCATCCAAAAAACACAGACATATTAACATATAAACTATCAACAGGTTTTGAAGCACTACTAGGAGAACTTTATTTAAATAATAAAGAAAGATTAAAAGAGATATTAAATTTAATAGAGGTGGAATAATGAAAATATATGGAAAGAATGTAGTAAAAGAAAAATTAAAAACCAATGATAAAATAAAAAAAATCTATATAAGCAATAAGTTTAATGATAAAGAAATAATAGATTTAATAAATAAAAAAAATATAAATCCAATAATACTAGATAATAGAGATTTAGATAAAATTGTAAGTGGATTACATCAAGGAATAATAATAGAAGTAGAAGATATAAAAACATATAATCTTGATGAGGTAATACCTGAAATAGAGGCAAAATATCCTCTCATAGTAATGTTAGACCATATAGAAGATCCACATAATTTTGGGGCAATAATAAGATCATGTGAAGCTTTTGGAGTAAATGCCATAATTATACCTAATGATAGATCTGTTGGCATAACATCAACAGTAGTAAAAACATCCGTTGGAACAATTGATAGAGTAAAAATAATTAAAGTATCAAACCTAAATAACACAATTAAAAAATTAAAAGATTATGGATATTGGATTGTAGGAACAGATATGGAAGGAACAGAATATACAGAAATAGATTATAAAACAAAAATAGTAATTGTAATAGGAAATGAGGGAAAAGGAATAAGCAGATTAGTTGGAGAAAATTGTGATTATCTAGCAAAAATACCAATGAAAGGAACAGTAAATAGTTTAAATGCATCAGTAGCATGCGGTATATTTTTATCAGAAATAATTAGATCAAGGGGGGAATAATATGGATAATGACTATGAACTAATATATATGGCACAAGAAAATGAAGAGTTAGAAGAAGAAGTATATAAAAAATATAAAAATTTAATATATAAAAAAATATTAAAATATTGTAATAGTGGAAATATCGATGATTATCTAAATGAAGCAAAATTAGCATTACATAAATCAATAGAAAATTATCAAGATAAAGTTCCATATATCTGCTACTTAAATATGCATCTAAACAGTGCAATAATTAATTTTAGACTAAAAGAACAAAATAGAGAAACAAAAGAAAAAAATAAAATAGATGCACTTGAAAATATATATAATCAAGATATAAAAAATGAGGAAAACAAAAAGTACAATCCAGAGACAATTTTTTTTGAAGAATTAAAATATAACATATTAAAAAACAAAATAATAGATAAATTAACATATGAAGAAGAATTAGTCTTTACACTAAAAGAACAAAACTATAAAACAAGAGAAATCGCAGAAATAACTGATAATAATTTAAAAAAAATATATAATATAATTAATAGAATAAGAATAAAAGTATCAAATATAATGTCAAATGAAAATAATTACTAAAAAGATTATTTACATTTTAACATTTCTACTATATACTATAAATACAAGGGAGGAAAATCTATGGATAAAATATTAACACCAGAAGAAAAATTAGAAATAATAAGTTTAATAACAACATCCAGAACAAAGGATGAGTTAGAGGCATCAATAAATAATTATTTCAAAAAAGAAGTAAAAGAAGAAATAAGTATTATGCCAAATAAAGAAATAGAGCCTCCAATAGAAATAAAAAAAGATTCCCCTTTTGATGCAAGTATTTATAATTCAAAATACATAGATCTAGTAGAAGAAGATAGACTAAAACATCCAAGAGCAAATGAAAAATTAAAAATAGAACTTCCAGAAGAATCTATTTCTTCAGACCTAATAAAAAGTACTAGTCCATCACCATCATTAAGTGAAGAAATAATAATAAATGAACAACCAAAAACATTAGAAAAAAGAATTAATAATCCATGGGCAGAATCAGGTGCTAGAACAGTATTACCAGGAGAATTAAAATTATAAAATACAAAAGTGCTATGATGGCATTTTTTTCTTGTTTATAAAATAAAAAAATGTGGTATAATACCAAAGAGAAGAAAGCGAGTGATAACATGGATAAAATAATAATAAAAGGTGCAAGAGAAAATAATCTAAAAAATATAAATATCGAAATACCAAAAAACAAATTAGTAGTAATGACTGGAGTATCAGGAAGTGGAAAATCATCACTTGCTTTTGATACTATTTATGCCGAAGGCCAAAGAAGATATGTAGAAAGCCTATCAGCTTATGCAAGACAATTCTTAGGTTCAACAGGAAAACCAGATGTTGATGTAATAGAAGGATTATCACCAAGTATATCAATAGATCAAAAAACCACTAATAAAAATCCAAGAAGTACTGTAGGGACAGTAACTGAAATATATGATTACTTAAGACTATTATTTGCAAGAATAGGAGTTCCATATTGTCCTAAACATCACATACCAATATCATCACAATCAATTGAAGAAATGACAAATAAATTATTAGAATTAGAAGAAAATACAAAAATAATGATAATGTCACCAGTAGTAAAAGGAGAAAAAGGAACAGGAAAAGAAATATTTGAAAAATTAAGAAAAGAAGGCTATATTAGAGTAAAAATAGATGGAGAAATAAAAGATTTAACATTAGATTTAGAGTTAGAAAAAAATAAAAAACATAATATTTCAGTAATAATAGATAGACTAATAATAAAAGAAGGAATAAGAAGTAGACTATATTCATCATTAGAAACAGCTAGTAAATTAAGTAAAGGCAAAGTAGTAATAGATGTAATAGATAATGAAGAAATAACAATGAGTGAAGACTATGCTTGCCCATATTGCGATTATTCACTAGAAGAACTAGAACCAAGAATATTTTCATTCAATGCACCATATGGATCATGTGAGGATTGTAAAGGATTAGGAGTAAAATACAAAATAGATATAGATTTAGTTATCCCAGATAAAAATAAATCAATAATAGATGGAGCAATAAAACCAATAAATATAGATGAAGAATCAAGTATAATGTATACTGAATTAACTACAGTAGCAGACCACTACCACATAGATTTAACAAAGCCAGTAGAAAATTTAAGTAAAGAAGAATTAGATATCATTCTATATGGAACAAAAGAACCACTAACTTTTAATTATAAAGCTAAAAATGGTAATACTAGAAAAGTAACAAACTACTATGAAGGAATAATAACAAATCTAGAAAGAAGATATATTGAAACAAAAAGTACTTGGATTCGTGAATGGATTGAAGGATATATGACAGAATTAGAGTGTCCAACATGTCATGGATCAAGATTAAAACCATCAGTATTAAATGTATTAATAAATAATAAAAATATATATGAAGTAACATGTATGTCAATTGAAGAATTAAGAAAGTTTATAAATAATTTAAAATTAACAAAAGAACAAAAAGAAATATCTAGTATAATAATAAAAGAAATAGACTCCAGATTAAACTTTTTAATGAATGTTGGATTATCATATTTAACATTATCTAGAGAAGCAGGAACTTTATCAGGAGGAGAAAGTCAAAGAATAAGATTAGCTACTCAAATAGGATCAAGACTAACAGGAGTACTATATGTACTAGATGAACCAAGTATTGGTCTACATCAAAGAGATAATCAAAAACTAATAAACTCATTATTAGAAATGAGAGACTTAGGAAACTCATTAATAGTAGTAGAACATGACACTGATACTATGCTAGCAGCAGACTATCTAATAGATATAGGTCCAGGAGCAGGAGAAAATGGTGGTTATGTAGTCGCAGAAGGTACTCCAAAAGAAGTAATGGAGAATATCAATAGTATAACAGGAAGATACTTAAAAGGAATAGAAAAAATAGAAATACCTGAAAAAAGAAGAAAGGGAAATAAAAAATATTTAGAAATAAAAGGTGCAAAAGAAAATAATTTAAAGAATATAAATGTAAAAATACCTCTTGGAACAATGACCTTAGTAACAGGTGTATCAGGAAGTGGTAAATCATCACTAATAAATGAAATATTATATAAAGTATTAGCCCAAAATATATATGGATCAAAAGCAAAACCTGGTAAATATAAATGCATATTAGGATTAGAAAATGTTGATAAAGTAGTTCAAATTACTCAAGCTCCAATTGGAAGAACACCAAGAAGTAATCCTGCAACATATACCGGAGTATTTGATGATATAAGAGATATATTTTCAGAAACAAAAGAAGCAAAAATAAGAGGATACGATAAAGGTAGATTTAGTTTTAATGTTAAAGGAGGAAGATGTGAAGCCTGTTGGGGTGATGGTGTTAAAAAGATAGAAATGCATTTTTTACCTGATGTTTATGTACCATGTGAGGTATGTAATGGAACAAGATATAATAGTGAAACATTAGAAATAAAATACAAGGACAAAAACATCTATGATGTACTAAATATGCGAGTAGAAGAAGCAATAAAGTTTTTTGAAAATCATCCTAAAGTTTTAAAAAAATTACAAGTATTAAATGATGTAGGATTAGGTTATATAAAGTTAGGACAAAGTGCACCAACCTTATCAGGAGGAGAAGCAGCTAGAGTAAAACTAGCAAAAGAATTACAAAAAAAACCTACTGGGAAAACAGTCTTTATTTTAGATGAACCAACAACAGGATTACATCAAGCAGATATCAAAAGATTATTAGTAATATTAGAAAGAATTGTTGATAATGGTGATACTGTAATAATAATAGAACATAATTTAGATGTAATAAAAGTAGCAGATTACATAATTGACTTAGGACCAGAAGGAGGAAATGGTGGTGGCGAAGTAGTAGCTACAGGTACACCAGAAGAAGTAGCAAATAACCCTAAATCATATACAGGAGAATTCTTAAAACAAGTATTATAATATTTATATATACCTCATTAACCTAAAGTTTAATGAGGTTTTTTGAAGCCTATTAGTCTTCAAAAAAAATATTTTAAAGCCAAAATTGTCTTTAAAATAAAGATTAAAAAAAGAAGGAAATAAACTGGTCACAAATTGTGATCAGTTGAAATTGAAAGCGCAAGTTGGAAAATATCGTATGACTGATGTTGTTGATATTGAAGGAATATTTAGAATTATAAAGTCAATAAGAGATAACATAGATAGACTTGAAGTAATACTTACAGATTTATCTAAAGAAACAACAAAAAGACTCGCTGAAAAACATAGCCCCCAAGGATTAAGTCAAATAAAAAAAGTAGTTAGAGAAGACATAGAAAAAAATCTAGGAGAGACTGTAGCAACAAAAGATAATTATTTAAATTATAAGTATATAGAGGAAAAACAAGTAGAAATAAAATAAAACTACAACCAAAAACATTAAATTGAAGACCATAAGGCTTCAATTTACTTCTTAAGACTATAGGCTTAAGAAGATAATAAAAAAGATAATTCCAAATAAAGAATTATCTTTTATTATATTAATTATGAACATACCAAGTTTTATTAATATCACAAGTCTGACTAAGAGGCTCTGGATTAGGTTTATCTAGTATTGCAATCGTAGGCATTTTAAATGCTGTACCAAACATAATACAAGTACCAGGATGTAAAGTCTTAATCTTATTAGTTAAAGTAATGTCAGCACTGGATATAATGTCTTTAATAAACTGAAGATCTTTAGGGTGAAACATTTTAAATAATAAGAAATTACTACACTGACTAATAGTGGTTTCAGAAAGTTCCGAAGGCCTTTGAGAAACAATACCCAAGAATAAACCATATTTTCTACCTTCTTTAGTAATCCTTTCAAAAATATTATAACCAAGTATTTTAGCATCATCATCATTTTGAACATACCTATGAGCTTCTTCCAATACAATATGGAAAGGAATAGAACCCCTTTGATTTAAAGTAACTAAATAATCAAAAAGCAACTTAGAATAAATCTTAACTAAAGTTTTAGCAAATCTATCATCTACATAATTAATGTTAAAGTTAACAATTTGAGCTTTTCTTCCATTAGGACAAGTAAGAAGATAATTAATATAACCATCTCTATTAATATATTCATTAAATTCAAAATATCTAGCATAATTACTATTCATTAAACTATTAAATCTAACTTTAAGAATATTAGAAAGTTCAAAAGCAGAATCACTATTAAGAGCACCTTCCGAAACAAGAGCAAAATCTAAAGCAATACTAAAATCTTGCATAGTATACATAAATTCTCCATTAGGCATTGAAAGTTCAAACCCATTTAAACATAAACTTTCTAGATATTCAATAACAACTTCAACATCAGAAAATTCACCACCAGCTTCTACAAACAAGCATTGCCTAATAGTTCTAGTCCAACCACCTTTAACAAGATTAACATCCAAATTAAGATTTTTGGTATTAAATTTAGTTAAAATAGATATAATTTTATTTCTAATCATACTAGGAGTTTTACCAGAAAATAAAACATCAAGTAAACATCTAGCAATAATATCATTCTTTTGATTAATAACTTCATCTTCATTTCTAGAGAAATAACTAACAAGTTTTAACGCTTTTTCAATAAAAGGAATCTGCTCTTTAGAAGTAACATTCATAAGTAAGCATAAATCATCAAGACCAAGAAGCCAAAAAGGCATTTGAATAATTTCAAATTCATTACTATTTAAATCAGTAGTAAAAACTTTATAATTTATATTTTCATTAACTTCATGTATTCTAGAAAAAGCTCTTTGATATTCACCATAAGCATCAAATAAAAAGATATTAGAATAGAAAGGCAAACTCTTACATTGATAAAAGATACCTTGAAGTATTTTAGCAACAGAGTAAGATTTACCACTACCAGAATTACCTAATATAGCAAAATGATTAGAAAAAAAGTTTCCAATATCAAGTTTAATATCATAATCAGGATAAATAAAAGATTTACCAAGTTTAATATTATTTGGTGCATCATTATTTAAAATAATATTTAATATACTATTATCAATCATATAACAATCAGCTTTAAAAGAAGGTTTAGAAATATCCCCATATAAAAAACTATTATTTTTAATTTCACCTACTAAAGATACTTGCATAATACCATTACCAATAGCAATAACTTCACCTATATTAATCATATTAGTATCTTTAAAAATAACATTTCTACCAATCAAAGCATCAAAATCGTAAATATTAACAGATAATTGTACAGATATAATATTATCATTAATAGCAATAATTTTCCCCAACATATTCTTCTTCACCTATTATAATTATACAACATAAAAACAGATTTGTATATAAAAAAATTATTAATTTTAAAATTTAAAATTATTAATTAAATTATCTTGACCTAAGATTGTATTAAAAAAATAAAATGAATTAATAAAGTAAATAAAAAGTAATGACAACTAATAAAACAAATGCTATAATAAACATTAAATACTTGAAGGGAGTCATTACATGGATAAAGAAGAATATCAAGAAATATACATAAATCTAGACGATTCAGGAAAACTAACAAGAAAAGAAAAAGTATCATTATATGCAGGAATAGTATTTTTATCTAAACAGGAAAAAGATAAATTCATAACCCAATATCGAAAAATAATAAATGAAATAAAGTGTAGTTATTGCAAAGAAAATAAAAAAGAATGCAGTAAGCACTGCAAAGAAATAAAAAATACCAATATTAAAAATAGTCATAAAAGAAGAATAATGAATTATATAAAAAAGTATTATAAAGTAGCCTTAATAATAGATAATTCAAAAGTATATAATTATATAATAGATAATAAACCTTCTAAAGGAAGATATATAGATTACACAATAAGAAGGTTAATAAAGAGTACTATTGAAGAATTGATAAAAAGTAAAAAAATAAACCCGTATAAAAATATTAGGCTAATAATAAATATTGATGAACAAACAACTAAAAGTAATGGCTACTATAATTTAAAAGATGGATTAACTGAAGAACTATTACATGGAATATCCAATTTTAATTATGATAAAGTTTACAAAAATATATTATATAGAAAATTAGAAATAAAATTATCATATCAAGATTCAGGCAAAAGCTATTTAGTACAAGCAGCAGACCTAATCGCAGGTACTACAAGAAGAGTAGCAAAAAATAATATTGAAAATAATATTAATATTCAAGAAAACTTAGATTTTATTGATCACAAATTACTATTCCCATAAAAAGAAAAGAGACTATAAATAGCCTCTTCCCAACTCAAGTGGTGCACTTAAGAGTACACTTAATTTAATAAAATCAACATTGAGCTATCGACCTGACAAGATTTCTCTCCGGTAATACAATAATACTATAACTATCATTTAAAGTCAAGGTATTATTGCACTATTAGTATATTTAAAATAAAAAAAATAATACATAAAAAATAAGCAATTATTATAATTTTACTATTATAATTTAATTATTTCCACAAGTATTGTTGATATAAATTGAAGATAGAAATATACCTTTAACACTAATATTTAATTTAGGATATACACCATTTATACATGTGTATTATGATAAAAAGAAAGATTTAATAATCATAAATATACAAAAAAATATAGGAGCAATTATTAATAAAATATTAAAAAGTAAATCCTTTATTAAAGAACATAAAAATATACTTAACTTTGAAAAAAAATATAGAAGCAATGTTAGATGTATATGGAATAATAGAAGAAGATAGTCTATATAATATATATACTAAAGTATTTGAAGATATTGATAAAAAAGTATTTAATAAATATTTGATAAATTTAAATTTAAAAGAATGTCCATTATGTATAGTAAGCTTAAATGACACTAATTATATATCAATATTGGGTTCAGATGAAGACGAAGCAGAAGAATATCTTAATTGAAAATTTATATGAATATTTATTAAAATATTATGATTTAGATTTAAATGAGGAAGAGGATATCTTTGAATTAATAATATGTGATTACCTATATCAAGTGCAAGAGTCAAAATCTAAAGCTAAAGAAGCAATACTAAAAAATTTAGACAAATATTTTAATATTAATAGCAAACAAAAAAATGAAATTATAAACTATCTAAATAGAATATATTATGATTATCCAAAGTGGAGAAAGAAAGGTAATATATAAGGATTATAAAGGAGTAACATAAGACTTTGAAAAATTAATACATAATACTCAAAATTGTACTATTTGGTAGGAAGAATTTGGTTTTAAATCACATCCGATATTTTAAGGAAGTATTAATTCCAAAATAGTTCAAATTAGTCAGGCACCATCAAGAACAGTTCATGAAACATTAAAACCATTTACTGATCAAAGTGGTAAAAAATTAAAATATGAGTGTTATAAGATAACTGATGATATCTTTTACAATCCTAACAACTTTTATATAGTGGATCTTTCACATTGTTATCCAGTTAAAGATAAAAAAGGTAATGATAGAATGCCTCCTAAAATATGTTACGAAAAATGGCTAAAAAAAGAATTACAATATATAAATAATGAATTATATATTATAGTTGGAACTAAGGCTGCTAGAGTATTCTTTCCTAAAGAAAATTTTAATGAATTAATATTTAAAAATAATTATATAAATGATAAATTAACTATAGTACTACCTCATCTCTCACCATTAAATATTAAATGGTTTAAGGAACATCCAGAATTTGATAATAGAATTGAAGAAATTAGAAAAATAATATATCATGTACTAGAACTATCTTAAAAAATGATATTCAAGATAAATATATTTAGTTAAATTAACCAATTTCTAATAATTACATATACTAATTTGAAGGTGATTATTATGAATAATAATGAAGATAGAGCTACAAAAAAAATAGTTATAGATCCAGGACATGG